>CAMQOJ010000304.1 GCA_947003375.1 uncultured Lachnospiraceae bacterium | reverse complement strand
TATGGCTCCCCGGGCGGATTTGTTCCATTTCAGCTCCACCACCAGCGCCGGGCGGGCTGTGTTCCGCATCGGCAGATAGACTATATCTGCGTAGCCCTTTCCGGAGGGCAGTTCCATGATGGGGTTCAGGTAATAGGCCTTCGCACTGTAGTAGGCCATGAGGACGGTGCAAATCAGGGAGTTCGCATCGTTGTATTCTAATGGAGAGGCGGCCTCGCTGTGGATAGCGGATATCCCCGCAGCCACCGCCTCCCCGTCTAGGGCCCAGGTGCTGCACAACAGCTCCTCCAACCGGTTCAGGACTTCTGTCAGGTCGTCCCAGCCGCCTACCTTTACTGCCCTCAGGTATTCCTGCGCTATCTCCTGGTTGGGGATGAAGACTTCCTCTGTGCCCTCATCATAGGCCAGATACCCCAAATGTATCAAAAGGGTGAGCACATCGTCTCTGGTCTTGAATGTAGTCATGTCATTCTGGGAAGTGGTGGTGTCCACCCGACAGCGCATGCCCGACAGCATCCCCACAACCGCCTCCCTGAGCCCATCCAAGTTCAAATCGATATAGACCTTCAGCGCCTCATAGGTCTCTGTGCCGGTCCAGTAGCTCCTGCATTTCCCCCGCCGCACAGCATCCACCACAGACTTGGGGTTATAGATATGGATGCCGTTCATCAGATAGCCGTCATACCATCTCTCTACATCCCGGAAATCCATGCCCGTGCCGGTGCACAGTCCATGGACTTCCTCCTCCGTAAAGCCGAACAGCGTGGTCAGCTCCGAAGAGTCGATCATGGAGTATTCCTCGAAGATGTTCAGCGCCGAATGCTCCCCATACTTCTTGATGGGCAGGATACCCATCATGTACGCCAGATCCACGTACTCCGCCCCCTTGAACAGGCCCCGCAGGAAGTCCAGGTACTCCCTCTGTACCTCCTTCCGCTCCTTTGCCAGGCGGAACACGCAGTCCCATTCATCGATGATGAAGACGAATCCCTGGCCGGTCTGTCCGTATATCTCGTCCAGAACCGTCTTCAGCCTGCTGCCCTCCGGGAAATCGCCGCATTCCGGGAACTCCCGCTTCAAGTCCCGGATCACCCTGTCCTCGATGTCATCGATGAACCTGTCGTAGCCGCTTTTGCTTTCCACGAAACGCTGCACGTCCCACCGGATTACATTATGGCGGTTCAGGTGGCCCATGAAGGACGCGTCTTCCTCCGCCTTAAGCCCGGAGAACAGCCTGCCGGAGTCACAGCCCCTGCTGTAGTACGCCACCAGCATGTCCGCCGCCATGGACTTCCCGAAGCGCCTGGGGCGGCTGACGCACAGGTTCTTCTGCTGGGTGCGGATGACGCTGTTGGTGTAGGGAATCAGTTCGCTTTTGTCCACATAAATCTTAGAGTTTATGGCCTCCTGGAACGATATGTTCCCCGGATTCACGTATATCCCCATAGCCCTGCGCTCCCTTCTTCCTTCTTCTATTTCCATGATAATATGACCTGACACAAATGTCAAACAATCCTGCCCCAAAATATCAATTTCCCCATTCCCATCCCCCCGGAAATGTGGTAGAATAGAAAAGTATTTTTTGAAAAAATCAGGAGGCGGCAGAATGAAAATCGGTTTTGACAATGACAGATATCTGAAAATGCAGTCCGAGCATATCAAGGAGCGCATCGCCAAGTTCGGGGACAAGCTCTACCTGGAATTCGGCGGCAAGCTCTTCGACGATTTCCACGCGTCCAGGGTGCTTCCAGGTTTCGCGCCGGACTCCAAGCTGCGGATGCTGATGCAGCTTTCCGACTACGCAGAGATAGTCATAGTCATCAGCGCCGCCGACATCGAGAAGAACAAGATACGGGGAGATCTGGGGATAACCTATGACGTGGACGTGCTGCGGCTGCGGGACGAGTTCCAGGGTAGGGGCCTGTACGTGGGCAGCGTGGTCATCACCCACTACGCCGGGCAGCACAGCGCGGAGCAGTTCAAGGCCAAGCTGGAGAAGAAGGGCATCAAAGTATACCTCCACTATACCATCGAAGGGTATCCCTCCAATGTGCCCCTGATCGTCAGCAAAGACGGCTACGGGAAGAACGACTACATAGAGACCTCCAGGCCTCTGGTGGTGGTGACGGCCCCGGGCCCGGGCAGCGGGAAGATGGCCACCTGCCTCTCCCAGCTCTACCATGAGAACCTTCGGGGCACCAAGGCAGGCTACGCCAAGTTCGAGACCTTCCCCATCTGGAACATACCTTTAAAGCACCCCATCAACCTGGCCTACGAGGCTGCCACCGCGGACCTGAACGACGTGAACATGATAGACCCCTTCCATCTGGAGGCTTATGGCGAGACAACGGTAAATTATAATCGGGATATCGAAATCTTTCCGGTGCTGAACGCCATCTTCGAGGGCATCTACGGGGAGAATCCCTACAAATCCCCCACGGACATGGGCGTGAACATGGCGGGGAACTGCATCATAGACGACGAGGCATGCTGCGAGGCTTCCCGGATGGAGATCATCCGCCGCTACTACGCCTCCCTGAACCGGATGGTGCGGGACGGCGCCTCGGAGACGGAGGTCTACAAGATAGAGCTGCTGATGAAGCAGGCCAAGATTGCCACTGAGGACAGGAGGGTCACTGCCGCCGCCAGGGAGCGGGCGGAGGAGCTGGGCGTGCCCACCGCGGCCATCGAGCTGGCGGACGGGCGCATCATCACCTCCAAGACCTCGGACTTCCTGGGGGCCTCCGCGGCGCTGCTGCTGAACGCCCTGAAATACCTGGCGGGGGTGGAACATGACACCAAGCTGATCAAGCCCGAGGCCATCGAGCCCATCCAGAATCTGAAGGTGCGCTACCTGGGCGGGAAGAATCCCAGGCTCCACACGGACGAGGTGCTGATCGCCCTGTCCCTGGAGGCCTGCCATGACGACAATGCCAGGCGCTCCCTGGAGCAGCTCCCGAACCTCCGGGGCTGCCAGGTCCATACCTCCGTGATGCTCTCCGAGGTGGACATCAAGATCTACAAGAAGCTGGGGGTGGATCTGACCAGCGAGCCAATCCAGACCGCCCGTAAGAAATACTGATAGCACCAAAACGGGATGCCGCCCTTTTCTTCGGCATCCCGTTTGCACCGCGGATGGCTTTCCCTTTCATCTGCCAAAGTACCCATCCAGCCATTCCATCCGCCTTGTCTGGTAGTCCAGCAGCTCTTCGATGTCCATGCTTATCTCTTCATCGGGCCAACGCTCCTGTTCGCGCAGCGCGGCTCCTGTCGCCACGAGATAATCCCGATTGTCTGTCATAAGCTTCAAGATATGCTCTGTGGCAAGGAAGCTCTCCCGATACCTGCCCCATCGATCCATGAGGAACTCTCCCACTTCCTCCGGAGCGGCCTCCAGCAGCGCATCCATGACCTGCTCTCTGTATTCTACGGTATGGTCAGGCTCGACTCCACGGAAATTGGGCTGGTAACCATCAAATTTGCTTCCGAAGGTCATGTCCAGATCCCAGGGCACCTGATACATCACATATTCCCCCTGAGCGTCTACCCTGGCTACCAGATATGTGTTTTTGAAAAAATTGTCTTCCGCGCTGGTGACCATGACGAACATCTGCTTGTCGGCTATATTCCCCAAGTCAACCCTCGCGGCAAACTCCTCATAGGACAGCTCCTGTCCCCTGTAAAAGGTGTCCAGATAGTCCCGCACATAAGACCAGGCCATAGCGAAATCCGAGATTGTGTCCGGATAACGGATACGAATCGGATACTGCAGCTTCCACTGCATTTCCACGGATACCATAATCTCCTCATCCGTAGGGACCATCCAATCGCAGACCTTATACAGGACGTCATTCCGGTCTAAGTCCAGCTTTTTCTCGTCTATCGGTTCCATGAGGCCATATATCCCCTGATACTGGCCGTCTAAAATAAGCTCCACATACTCCATACGGAGCCCGGCCTCATTCACGGAAAGGTATGCCGCGTCAAATTCTTCCCAAATCTGGGATGCCGTCATCTCGCGTATCCTGTTTGGATCGTTGAACATGGCATTCAGCTTCCACTTATTGTCCCTGCGCATGCCCAGCAGCGATACGTCTATATTCTGCTCTCTATAATCCTGCAGGCTCAGCGAATAGCTCTTTTTATCAAAGACCAGCGATGTGGCGCCTTTATGGTGGTAGCGCACATGGGACTGCAGAATCTCATATTTCCCGGTATTTACCCCCGGATTGAACACATCTATCGTACCGTAATATACCACATCCGGCTCGAAATATCCGATGTCCGGATCCTCTATTTCTCCCGGTTCCAAATCCCGGCCCGCCTCTTCGCCGCGGGAGGTCTGTATGGAGACGACAGGCATCCCTGATACCACCAGCTCCATCTCATAATAGCATTCCTCGCCCACCAGCCACAATACAAAACCGTGGCTTTCCCTGATTGCGTCCTGCTTATGCTCCCAATATCCGTCCTGGGGCGCGTACAGGCGATAGGACTTAGCCGCAGCGGACAGCCTTCCTGTCCATTCTTCTTCCGGGCTCTGGGCCAGATATAGAACTCCCTCCTGGTCAAAGGGAAGGGGAACCTCCTCATAGCATACTCCCGGATTCTGTCCCCAGGGCAGCTTTTCCTTGTCCTCCAGGACGGACTCGTCCTCCACCAGGGTAATCCCCATAATCTGATTCGCGCCAAAGGCCCGGCGCTCTCCCCATTCCGCCGCTTTCATGCCCGCTATCACGGCGATGCAGAGCACTCCTATCACGGACAGCCTCACAGCCTCCCGATATCTCCTAGACACTTCTCCCCGGCCCCTTTCCAACCGCGCTTTCCGCAAATTCCAAATCCATCCTCTCAGTCGGTCAATAGGTCACTTCCCCGTCATGGGACAGCAACGTTACCGACACTATCTTGTCGATGCCCCCCACGTCCCTGACCAGAGCCGCCCCATCGTCAATTTGAAGCTCCACGATCATATCCAGGCCGCCTGCCGTCAGGTTGCGCGATTTGACCCGGTAGGCTTTCGTATATTTCCCCAGAATCTGTTTTAAGGGCTCCTCCGCATCAGGGCTCAGCGCGTTCACCAGCAAAAGCATGGATTCCCTCTTCATCGGCAGCCGCTCCAGCAGGAACACTATTGCCGTAATCAAGACGGACATAATGATGGCCACCTCGAACAGTCCCGCTCCACAGATGATTCCCACGGAAAGGGACCAGAACAGAAATACCAGATCCATGGGATCCTTGATTGCCGTCCTGAATCGCACAATGGACAGTGCGCCTACCATACCCAGGGAAATGACCACGCTGGACTGGATGGATAAGATGATTCCCGCGGTAATCACCGTCAGGGCCACAAGCGATATATTAAAATTCTTAGAATAAAAAGCCTTTCTGGAAGAGACTCTGTACACCCCGAAAATATAAAACCCGATGGCGCCGGCTACCAGCATCGACACCACAATGGAAGCGGTGGAAAGCTCCGCGGAAGAAAACCCCTCCAAAAACTGTCTCTTATACACATCTCCGAGCCCACGAGACAGATGAGGATCTCGTA
>CAMQOJ010000303.1 GCA_947003375.1 uncultured Lachnospiraceae bacterium | reverse complement strand
GAGATCTACACGAGTCTCTTCTTCGGCAGCGTCAGATGTGTATAAGAGACAGGGCTCACCAGGCCCGGGGTCATCCTGGCCTTCCTGACCTATTTCAACATGATATCCATGGGGGTCATGGGCCTGAACCGGGTCTTTATGATGATGTCAAAGGCAAACGCGTCCGCGGCCAGGATTGCGGCGGTGGTGTACGCGGAGGACGAGCTGACGCCGCTGCCGGAAGCGGAGGCCGCGGTGACGGAGCGGGAAGGCTATATTGTCTTCGAACATGTGGGCTTCCATTACGGCAGGGATTCAGCGGGCGCGGAGCATTTCCCAGGGCAGGCTGACGGCAGATTCGATGGCCAGGGGCGGCAGAAGTCCCTGGACGATATCGACTTTTCCATGAAAAAGGGCGGGACGCTGGGCATCATCGGCGCCACCGGATGCGGAAAGACCACGATCATCAATCTGCTGATGCGCTTCTACGACGCGGACGAAGGAGCTGTCTTCATCGATGGAAAGGACGTGCGCACTTATGACAAGGACGCGCTGCACCGGATGTTCGGCGTGGTGTTCCAGAATGACGTGATCTTTGCGGACAGCCTGAAGGAGAACATCGCTTTCGGCCGGGACGTGTCCCCGGAGCAGATGGACGCCGCTGCCGCGGACGCCAGGGCGCGGGATTTCATACGGGAGTATGAAGATACATATGAACACAAGGCTGTGGTCAGAGGGGCCAACTTAAGCGGCGGCCAGCGCCAGAGGGTGCTGATTGCCAGAGCGCTGGCGGCGGCCCCGGATATATTGATTCTGGACGATTCTTCCAGCGCGCTGGACTACAAGACAGACGCCGCCCTGCGGAAGGCCATCCGGGAGCACCACGCGGACACCACCACGATCATCGTGGCCCAGCGCATCAGCTCCATCATGAGCCTGGACGACATCATCGTTCTGGAGGAGGGACGGATCATCGGGCACGGCACCCACGAGGAACTGATGGAGAACTGTCCTATGTATCAGGAGATTCATCGGGTGCAGATGGGAGCGTAGCGTGAGAAGAAGTTCTAAGGCATCAAAGTACGATGCCTAAGAACTTCTAGGCTTGTCGGCGAATGAATTCGCCAGACAAGCCAGTCTCACGCGGAAGAATGCCCGAAGTGCGGGCATTCTTCCAGGTTGGAGCGATGACTGGTATGGCTGCGGTGCTCAGATTGGAGAGATGACTGGGTCGGATTTGGTGCTCAGGTTGGGCGGTGACTGGGTCGGATGCGATACTTAGGTTGGAGCGGTGACTGGGTCGGACGCGGTGTTCAGGTTGGGCGGTGGCTGGTGCTCAGGTTGGGACGATGACTGGGTCGGGTTTGGTGTTGAGGTTGGGCGCTGGCTGGTGCGGATGCGGTGTTCAGGTCGGAGAGATGGTTGGGTCGGGGTTGGTGTCCAGGTTGGAGTGATGTCTGGGAGGAGAGGGATTATGGCATCGAGGGAGACTGTACGGAAGAAGCCGAAGGATACGAAGGGGACGCTGTTGCGTCTGCTGCGGTATGTGGGGGCTTATAAGTGGCTTCTGGCCTTTATCGTGGCGCTGTGCTTCGTCAGCAATTTCCTGGCGCTTCTGGGGCCCAGCATGGCGGGGTCTGCCATCAACGCGGCCTCGGCGGGGGCGGGAAAGGTGGATTTTGACCAGGTGTACTATTACGCGAAGCGGATGCTGTTCTGCTATGTTTGCTCCTCCGTGGTCACAATCTGCATCAACATGATGATGATGTGCATCTCGAAATGGATCGCCAGGAAGATGCGGGGGGATGTGTTCCACAAGCTCATGCGGCTGCCGGTGGGATACTTTGACCGGAACCAGGCCGGGGACATCATCAGCCGGGTATCGTACGACATAGATGTAGTCAGCACCTGCATCGCCACGGACGTGGTGCAGATACTGACCAGCCTGGTGACCGTGGTGGGGTCGCTGGCCATGATGATCTACATCGCGCCCACCATGTCGCTGATGGTGCTGGTGACCATTCCGGCGGCAGTGATCTACACCGCGAAGATGCGGGGCATCACCCAGCCCAGATATTCCAGGCGCTCGAAGAATTACGGAATCATGAACGGCTTCGTGGAGGAAATGTTCTCCGGGCAGAAGACGATAATGGCTTACGCCTATGAGGACAGAGTGTCCGAGCGCTTCGACACCATCAACCAGAATGCGGCGGAGGCCTACTATGACGCGGAGTATTACGGCGTCACCATGGGCCCCTCGGTGAACTTCATCAGCAACCTGGGCCTGTGCCTGATTGCCATGTTCGGCTCCTTCCTGTACATGCTGGGGAACATCACCCTGGGGCAGATTTCCTCTTTCGTGCTGTATTCCCGCAAGTTCTCAGGCCCGATCAACGAAATCGCCAACATCACCAACGAGCTGTACTCGGCTCTGGCGGCGGCAGAGAGGGTGTTCGGCCTGCTGGACGAGGAAGAGGAGCTGGCGGACAGAAGCGGCGCCGCGGAGCTTGCAGGGGTGAAGGGCAATGTGGCCCTGGAGCATGTGTACTTCGGCTATGACAAGGGCCGCACCATCATCCATGACCTGAACCTGGAGGCCGGGGCCGGGAAGATGGTGGCCATCGTAGGCCCCACCGGAGCCGGGAAGACCACCATCATCAACCTGCTGATGCGCTTCTATGACGTGGACAGCGGCAGGGTCCTGGTGGAGGGCGGAGACATCAGGGACTACACCAGGAGGAGCCTGCGGGGGGCCTACGCCATGGTGCTGCAGGACACCTGGGTGTTCAAGGGGACCATCTTCGACAATATCGCCTACGGCAGGGAGGGGGCCACCATGGAGGAGGTGGTGGCCGCGGCAAAGGCCGCCTATATCCATCCCTTCATCATGCGGCTGCCCTTGGGGTACGACACCGTCATCAGCGAGGACGGCGGCAACATCTCAAAGGGCCAGAAGCAGCTCCTCACCATCGCCCGGGCCATGCTCTACGATGCCAGGATGCTGATACTGGACGAGGCCACATCCAATGTGGACACCAGCACGGAGCGGAAGATTCAGAAGGCCATGCGGGAGCTGATGAAGGACAAGACCTGCTTCGTGATCGCCCACAGGCTGTCCACCATCCAGAATGCGGACTACATACTTGTGGTAGACAAGGGGGACATTGTGGAGCAGGGGAACCATGAGAGCCTGATGGAGCGGAAGGGATTCTATTATAAGCTGTATGCGGCGCAGTTCGAGTGATTCGGGATTTTCGCGCCATAAAGAGCCATATGCAACCGCCGGTTGACAGATTTCCAAGCGCAATTGGTAGTTGTCAACCGGCTTTTTTGCTACGATTGCTCCATCCCGGGGCGGCCGGAAGGGGACGTCGTCCGGGAAAGGGGCACGGCAGGTGCGGAAAGGAAAAGCCGCCGGAGAGCGGCAGGAAAAAATATGATTCTGGCAGATAAGGTCATGACATTGAGGAAGAAGAACGGATGGTCCCAGGAGGAGCTTGCGGAGAAGCTGAACATCTCCAGGCAGTCCGTGAGCAAATGGGAGAGCGGCGCTTCATTACCGGACATCGACAAGATCATCGCCCTCAGCGGCCTCTTCGGGGTCAGCACGGACTATCTTCTGAAGGAAGAGCTGGAGACAGAGCAGCCTTCCGAGACCGAGGACGTCTATGAGGCGGCAAAGGAGAGGGCGGTCTCCCTGGAGGAGGCCAACGGATTCATGGGCCTGGTCAAAAAGCTGGCGGGGCGGATCGCCTTTGGGGCGGGACTGTGCGTCCTCTCCCCCGTCCCCATGATTGTGCTCAGCGGCCTGGCGGAGTACGGCGCGGATGCGGGAGTAAGAGGGGCGGCGGCCATAAGCGAGGACATGGCAGGGGGCTTCGGCATGGTCATACTCCTGATTCTGGTGGCCATCGGCGTGGCGATTCTGATCCTCGGCGACATGCACACGGAAAAGTACCGGTATCTGGAGAAGGAGAAGCTGGCCCTGCAGTATGGCGTGGAGGGGATCCTCAGGAAGCGGAAGGAGGATTTCGCGGGGCGGTACCGCTTCTGTATCGTGGCGGGGGTCACGCTGTGCATCATCGGCGTGGTGCCCCTGATGGTGGCGGCAGCCTTTTCCGCGGGAGACCTGGTCTACATCTATTGTACGGCAGTTCTGCTCTCCATGGTAGCTGTGGCAGTGTTCCTGTTCGTATGGGCGGGCAGCATCCAGGGCAGCTTTGACAAGCTCCTGCAGGAGGGGGACTACACCGTGGAGGAAAAGGCGCTCCATAAGAAGACATCCTTCTTCCCTGCGGTGTACTGGTGCCTGGTAACCGCGCTGTTCCTGGGCGTGGGCCTGTATACCGACAACTGGAGGTACACAGCCTTTATCTGGCCCGTGGCGGCGCTGCTGTTCGTGGCGATTCTGTACATCGTGAAGGAAGTGGCGAAGGCCAGGCTGGAGAAGGGGGACTGAGAGGGGACATGATAATCAGCGCAAGCAGGAGAACCGATATCCCGGCATTCTTTTCCGACTGGTTCCTGAAGCGGATTGAAGAGGGATATGTGTATGTAAGGAATCCCATGAATGCCCGCCAGGTGAGCAAAATCAGCCTGGCGCCGGAGGTGGTGGACTGCATCGTGTTCTGGAGCAAGAATCCGGCCCCCATGATGGAAAAGCTGGGGCGGCTGGAGGGATATGCGCACTATTTTCAGTTTACGTTGAATGCCTATGGAAGGGATATGGAGGCGAATCTCCCGCCTCTGGACGAGAGGATGGATACATTCCGGCGGCTGTCAGAGCGGCTGGGCAGGCACAGGGTCATATGGCGGTATGACCCTGTCATCGTGAACGGCAGGTATCCGGTGGAGTGGCATAGGGAAAGATTCGGATATATGGCGGACAGACTGGGCGATTTTACGGAAAGAGTCACCATAAGCTTTGTGGATTTGTATCCGAAGATTGCGGGCGCAGCCCGGGGGAAAGATGTCCGGGAGCTGTCTGGGGGCCAGAAGGAGGCCCTGGCGGAAGCCTTTGCCGGGATTGCACATGGTCATAAGCTTGCCATAGACACCTGCGCGGAGGACATCGACTTGGAAGCCTTTGGCATAGAGCATGGCCGCTGTATTGACGACAGGCTTGTCTCCAGGCTCCTGGGCTGCGGGCTGGATTTGGGTAAGGACAAGAACCAGCGGCCTGCCTGCGGCTGCGCCCAGAGTATCGACATAGGCTTATACAACACTTGCCAGAATGGCTGCGCGTACTGCTATGCCAACCACAGCCCCGCTGTCCGCCTTAGAAACCTCCAGGCATACGACCCGGACGCGCCGCTTTTGTGCAGCCAGCTGACGGAGTCAGACAGGGTCACGGAGCGGAAGATGGAGAGCCGCCGGGATGGGCAGATGCGGTTCTTCGATTTATGATGCCGAATTGTGGGACATACTATGACGTATGTAGGAGAACGCGCTGGTGAATGATATGGATAAATGGGAAAAGACTAGTGAGAGGTGAAAAAATGGAGATATCTAAGAGTGACTGGAAGCTGACGCCTGATAGGAATCTGCCTTTTGCAGGGGACAAAGTGGCATCTATGAATAATTT
>CAMQOJ010000302.1 GCA_947003375.1 uncultured Lachnospiraceae bacterium | reverse complement strand
GAAATCGTATATGCAATGTCATTAAATCCATAGTCCCCCTCCACCGCGATGGGCGCTTCCTCCCATTCGCCATCCTTTTTCACCTCTATGGCAAAATCGTCCCCGTCCTCCAGTTGCCCGGTGGGGGCCTCTTTATTATACTGGTTGTAGCAGAGCATGGCCCCTGTGGAAGAGATTCCCTCCAGGAAAAGATGCAGGCCTATCCTTTCATTTTCCGATTCATTCTGATAGATATAGGCGCCGCCCTCCCGCACATCCGGGTCAAAGGTGAAAGTCTCCAGAATCTCCATCACGGCCTCCTCATTTCCCTCCCACCATCCTTCCACCGAGCAGGTCTGAGCCACCACATCCCTCATGGGCTCTTTAAAGCCGATGAAATCCCAGTACGTATGGCCGTCGTAGGTGCCCTTCCAGGCCGGGTGGCCTGCCACCGTCACCTCCTCCTGGGAAAGCCCTGTGCCGCACACGCCGAAAGACTGTATATAGGCAATCTCCACAAATCCAATATCCGCGTCCTCCGGGAAAAAGCATATCCCGTAGTCGCCAATGAGCAGGCTGTCGCTGTCCATGGGGCAGAGCTCATACTTCCACCCCTCCGGCACCGTCAGGGAAATCGCGCCGAAAGGGCCGCCCTGGGTCACCGTAGTCCCTGTAGCGGCTGCGGGAGATTCTGCCTGGTTCTCCCCATCGTTTCCCTCATTTTCCGTTTCCTGCGACGATTTGTCCGGCGCTTCTCCATTGTTCCGGGCGGCGGATGCATCCGGGGCGTTTTCCCCGCCCGCTTCCGGCGCAGCCTCCACCCCGGCGCCATTTCCCACTGCAGCGCCTTCCTCCTTCCCGCAGCCGCCAAGTGCCGCCGCCATCACCGCCAGACATCCCATCAGAGCCAATCCTCTTTTCTTCATACTTCTTTCGTCTCCTTTCCCTGCACATTTCTTATACCGCAGACCGTCAGGATTTACAGCGATGCCCCCCGGAAAGTACCTGGCTGACGATCTGCAGTCTGGTTGTACTGTAGATTTAACCTGTGCGCAGTATATATGCTTATCTGAATAGACGAAAGACGCACCGAAAAGTTCCCCGGCGGGAATCAATCCCCAGATTCAGCCTTTCCCGATTGCGGATCCGGGTACTATGCCATCGAAGCAGCCGCCTGGATACCGGGGGAATCCGATTCCGCGAAAAGGACAGACGGGCGGGGCTGTCAGGGCACAGGAATCATGATCTTCAGCAGGAACTTGCCCTCCCTGGCCCTGACGCTGCACTGGCCCCCGTAGCGCTCCACGGCCTTTCTGATGTTGGGGAGGCCGAAGCCGTGGGCTCTCTCGTCCCGCTTGGTAGTCTTCAGCGAGGGCGCAGCCTCCGGCAGGGCATTGTTCTCCACGCTCACCACCAAAATGTCCCGGATGCGGCCCGCCTTGGCGACGATGGCCCGCCGTTCCTCGGGGAGCTTCTCGCTGGCCTCTATGGCATTGTCCAGGGCATTGCCGAAAATCGTGCTGATGTCCAGGGGATCCAGAAAGGCGCTGTCCTCCATGGAGAGCATGGCGCTGAAGGCGATCTTCCTCTCCTGGGCCTTGCCCGCCTTGTCCCGCAGGATGATGTCCAGAAATTCGTTTCCCGTATGGTAATAGTCCTCATAGGCGCCAATCTGTTCCTGCAGCCCCTGGACGGACCTGCGCAGCTCCTGTCCGTCCTCCGTCCGGGCCTGCAGCACCAGCAGATGGTTCTTCAGGTCGTGGTAGATGCCCCGCACCCGCTCCTCATCCTTCATCCGGTCCCTGTAATAATCCTGCTTCACCTCCAGCTCCCGGGCATGGCAGGCCGTGCGCACGGAGGCGCAGATATAGGCGGCGAGCCAGATGCAGCCGAACCCGGAGAAAATGGAGGTCACACAGATGGGGTAGACAATCACGGGATCCTCCGGCAGGAAATAGATAATGGTGAAGATGGCCACAAAGGGCGACAGCATCAGGGCGTCCACCACCAGCCACATTCTGGCCGTCAGGTCGGATGTGATCCGGCGCAGATGCTTCTTTAAGAGCAGCCAGGCCCCTGTCCAGAACAGCAGGCGCAGCAGCATGAAAAGGGTATGGACGGCAGTGCTGGCCAGCAGCTCCTGCTGCGTCCAGCCCTGGGACTGTTCCGACGGCGCGTGGGTGAGGCCGAAGAAAAGCCTGCTCCCCGCGTCCTGGGTCATATAGTTCACGGCGATCAGCGCGGGACAGAAGACCAGCACGGCGCTGAGCTTCTCCATCCAGCGCCCCCTGTGGAACAGGGCCACATAGGCCCCAAAGCCTGACAGCACGCCTATCAGCCCCGGCAGGTCGTTGGAGTAGATGATCGCGGGAGCCAGGAAACCGCAGGCGAAGAATGCCAGGATCCGCAGCGCCCGGTTCCGGCGCAGGGGCAGGAACGTGTGCAGCATCCACCAGAAGACCAGCCCATATCCCCACTCCAGCCCAAAAGACAATATATCCAGAAAACGTATCATACCGCCATTCCTCCCCCGGGCGGAAGATAGCGTCCGCCTCTCCCTTCCATTGTAGCATCCGCGGCCCGAAACTACAAGCGCAGGCCCTGACGAAATCGTCAGAGCCTGCACCGGAAGATTCCCGCGGACTTGTGGATGAAGATCGCCCCTTCCCTGTCCATCCGCTGCCTGAGAAGGCCCCGCAGCTCCTCTCCCCGCTGCTCCAGGATGCAGGCGGCATTGCCCGGGTAGGACGACACATAGTCGCAGATTGCCTCTATGTCGTCCACGATCAGATTGTTCTCCTGGTCCATCCTCTCTATCCGGGTGAAATGAGGACGCAGCTGCTCCATGGCGTTCTCCAGCCGAAAGCCCCCGGTGATGCTGCGGAAGGGCATCTCGATTCTGGCATCGAAGGCCTCCACGATTTCATGCAGCTCCCGCATATGGCTGTCGCCTATGGTGGAGCACAGGAACCTTCCCCCGGGCTTCAGGCCCCGGGCAATCTCCCTTATGCAGGCCTCCCTGCGCTTTACATGGTACAGCATATGGTTGGCCACGATGCAGTCATGGCTTTCCCTCTCCAGCACAAGGCTGTCCGCGTCACAGATCCGGTATTCCACCCGTATCCCCTTTGCCTCCAAAAGTTCCCGGAAGGGGGACAGGTTCTCCCGGGCCTTCTCCAGCATCCCCTCAGACCGGTCCGTCAGCGTCAGCCGCAGCCCCTCCGGCAGCCTGCGGGCATTTTCCTGCCACAGCAGCCCCGTGCCGCAGCCCAGCTCCAGGACCCGCTCCCCCGCTTTCAGCTCCAGGCGCTCGTACACCCATTCCATCCACCCCAGAGGGCTGGTGCTGTAATCATGGAGCCGGATCCTCTTCTCCAGGTTGTCCGCGGTCCTGTACTGCTCCTGTATCTTCTCATCCTCCGTGAGGAGGTTCAGCAGCCGGATCAGGAACCCGCATTTGTCCTTCTCCCGGCTGTTCTCCATCAGTTCGATGGAGGAGATGATTTCCTCCAGCTTCCTCTTCTTCTGTATCAGCAGCTCCTTCTGCTCCGAGAGCTGCAGCTCCATGTTCCGGGACGCCATGACCTCCTCGATCCTCTGCAGGGAGAAGCCCAGGTATTTCAGCATCAGGATGCGCTGGAGGATGGCCAGGGATTCCTGGTTGTAGTACCGGTATCCCGCCTCCGAATATGAGACCGGCTTCAACAGCCCCTTCTCGTCATAGAACCGGATGGTGCGCAGGGATACCCCCGCTATCCTTGCGATTTCGCCTGCTGTGTATAAGGTTTCTTCCATTTTGGACTTGCCTCCTTCTCTCTTCTTTCCTGTCTCTAAATGCTGAGTCCATCATATGGGGTGACGTTGGGGAACTGTCAAGAGGCTTTTTAAAATTGTCCGTTTCTAATTCACCTTTTTCAGAACATACTCCAGATATCGGTCCTCCTCCGTGTCGATGAAGCTATCCACTATGGATTCCGCATCTACGCATCCCATACTGAAATAAAATGCGACGGTTTCATAGGAGGAAATCGCCGAGATGAAAAGCTTATCCGCTTTTCTGTCCCTGGCACACAGGCATATCCGTTCAAACAATTTCCTCCCGATGCCCTGCCGCTTCCATTCATCGTCCACGAAGAGCATGTTCAGGTTCGCATACTTAAATCCGTCTGCCATGCCCTGCAGGGTTCCGTCCAAGGAGGCGAAGCCCACCAGTCTGCCGTCGGAAGCGAAAGCGCCTATCACAGCGCCTCCGCTGTCCGGCTGCCGGCACAGATACTGGGACAGCCGGGGTCTCTTTTCCGCGCTCCACTGGCGGATTTCATCGGTTCTTACCAGCTCATAGGCGCTTCCTTTTTTCACGTACTTATCCGTTATCCGCTGTATGTGGTGGAACGACTCCAGCAGCCCTGGATGCAGCTGCTCCTGTTTCAGCTCTCTTATCTCTATCATACTGCCTTGCGTCCTTTCAGCCGCTCAATCTCCCGCTTCTGGCTGTCGATTCCCTCTCCGGAGACAGTGTTGTAATCATCCCGCAGGCATTTGATGATGCGCTGCCTGTCCCGGATGGCGGCATCGAAGTCCCCCAGCAGCTCATGGACCTGGGCCATGGAGTACAGGCCATCGGCGATCCTGGGCGGTTCCTGCATCTCGAAGCACTTCTCATAGTCCGCCAGGGCCTCCTCATAGCGGCCCAGCTTTTTCAGGCCATCCGCCCTGTCGCAGTAGGACTGCCATCTGTCCGGGAAATGTTCCACCGCCGCGTTCCAGTATTCCAGGGCTTTCTCCGGATCGCCCCTGCCGAACATGACGTCACCCATGTAGACTTCATATTGTCCCGTCTTGGCTGCGGTGCGGATCTGCTGGATATAGGGGACTGCCTCTTCGAACCGGTCGTCGTCCAGGAGGTTTTCGATGATCGCGTAGAGCCCCCGGTAGTTGCCCGGATTCTTCTTCAGGAATTCCCTGAAATATTCTATGACTTCGAAATGGTTGTCGTACCACTCGTCCCCGCAGACTCCGTTGTTGGCTTCCAGGAACGCCACCCAGCCGCCCTTATCGTCAGGGGCCAGCTCCATGGCTTTCTTGGCGTATTCGCTGGCCATGTCGTGGTCGCTGGCCGCCCTGTGGTTGTACAGATAGGCCAGGCAGCAGCAGGCCCGGACGTTCTTCGGGTCGCTTTTCAGCACACCCTCCAGGAACCTGACGCAGTGGTCGAAGGTCTCGGGGGCGATGCGCCTCTCATGCCTGAACATATTTTCGATTCGTTCAAATTCGGCTTCGTCCGAAAGCTGGAACAGCTCGTCGATGGTGACCCCGAAGAAGACGGCGATGCCAGGCAGCAGCGCGATGTCCGGCACGCTGGCTTCCGTCTCCCATTTGCTCACGGCCTGGATGGACACGCCCAGGTACTCCGCCAGCTCCTCCTGCTTCACTTCTTTTTCCAGGCGCAGGTTCCTGATCTTTTTTCCGATTTCCATATACTCCCCTCCATTCAACTGTCGTTTGATTCTGTTCTTTGTTATCAGGCGATGGATTCAGTATATATCATAAGTATCTGATTTTCAATGGAGGTGGATTCTATCTGATTCTACTGTTGGTTGAATA
>CAMQOJ010000301.1 GCA_947003375.1 uncultured Lachnospiraceae bacterium | reverse complement strand
GCTATGAGGAGAACAACTATATCCGTTCCGCCGGAAACTATATCCGCAACGGCTATTATAAAGAAGCCAGGACGGCTCTGGACGGCATGGATGCCAGGGACAGGAACGCCAGATGGTATTACTACAGCGCCATCGCCCATTCCGGGCTGGGGAACAATGTGGCGGCCCTGGAGCACGCGAAGCGGGCTTCGGCCATGGAGCCGGACAACGGGGACTACCGCAGCCTGGTACAGCAGTTCGAGAACGGCGGCAGCTGGTACGAGCAGAGGCAGGCCCAGTACGGCTATCCCACCGCAGGGGTGGGGAATCTCTGCGCCAGATGGGTCTGTACCTTCATGATGTGCAATATGTGCTGCTTTGGCGGAGGGTGCTGCGGCGGCCACGGGATGTATTATTATTGAGCCCGCCGAAGGGGATATCCTGCGGGTGAGGGATTGAGAGAGTTCTATGGTACTTATAATTTCATATAATTTGCCTGTTCGAAGCTGTTGACAAACGGGGACAAAAGTTTTATCCTGTTATATAGGAAGAACGTATGTTCTGAAAAGGAGATGGGGTTATGAGGAGAAGGACAGGCGCGGTGATTGAAGGCTATGGCTGTGGCAGAAGAGGGCGAATCCTCTGCCGCAGCTTTTTGCGGGCCTGTGGGGCCGGGCGGCAGCGGCCCGGCGCGGATTTTGGGAGGGAATTTTAGGGGAGAATCGCAGGAATCGCATGACATTTGGAAGAAATAGGGGTATACTTTCTATAGGAAACATATGGATATGAATCAATATGAACCAGAAAGGAGCTTCCGGAAATGTCATTTATTCCAAGACCACAGGAAATCTATAAGCATTTTAAAGGAAATCTGTATCAGGTGACAGCTATCGCGACGCACAGCGAGACGCAGGAGCAGCTTGTAATCTATCAGGCGCTCTACGGGGATTTCAGGATTTATGCCAGGCCGCTCCATATGTTCGTGAGCAGGGTGGACAGGGAAAAATATCCCGATGCCGCGCAGGAATTCCGCTTTGAGCTGCAGGGGCCTGGGGCCTTGCGGCAGCGGGCCGAATCGGAACCGGAGCCCGGGGGCTGCGCGACTGGCGGCAGCGGGGCAGAGCCGGGGTATGCGGCTGGCGGTAGTGGGTCGGAGCCGGGGTGCGCGGCTGGCGGTATCGGGTCGGAGCCGGGGTATGTGGCTGGTGGCATCGGGTCGGAGCCGGGGGGCGCGGCTGGCGGCATCGGGTCGGAGCCGGGGTGTGCGATTGGCGGTATCGGGGCGGAGTATGCGGCTGGCGGTGCAGGGACAGCGGCTGACGTGCAGGGGGCGGCAGGCATTGAATCCGGCACAGAATCTGACACAGTAGAGCTGGATCCCTTCGTGATGGAGTTTCTGGATGCCGACAGCTATGAGCAGCGGCTGAACATCCTGGCCGGCCTTCATCACAGGATCACGGATGGAATGATTACCACCATGGCCATCGCCTGTGACATAGAAATCGACGACGGGGATACCGAGGAGCGGTATGAGGCTCTGAAGACCTGTCTGCAGACGCTGGAGAGATACGAGTGCAACCGGCTGCGGTGAGCACCGGCCTCTCCTCTGCGAAGCGATAAGTGCAGACGGTTTCAATCGCGGAAGCATGGCGCGTGGAAGCATGTGGCGTGGAATCAGGAAAGGAGAGGCATATGGCAGCGTATCTGGACAGGAAGATGGTGATAGGGGTTTCATCCAGGGCCCTCTTCGATCTGACTATGGAGAACGGGATTTTCGAGAGGGAGGGGCTGGAGGCGTACTGCAGCTACCAGGTGGAGCATGAGCAGGACATCCTAAAGCCCGGGCCGGGCTTCGGCCTGATCAGGGCCCTGCTGAAGCTCAACGAATACGGGCAGGGAGAGGATCTGGTGGAGGTCATCATCATGTCCCGCAACAGCCCGGACAGCTCGCTTCGGGTATTCAACTCCATCGCGCATTACGGCCTGGACATAACGCGCTCGGTGCTGGTGAGCGGCGCTTCGCTTGCCCCCTATCTGGAGGCCTTCCATACGGACCTGTTCCTCTCCGCCTACGAGGATGATGTGCGCAGCGCCATAGACAGCGGCATCGCGGCGGGAATCATCTGTACGGAGCACAGGGCGCAGGGAACCCCGGCACAGCCCCGGACAGCGGGCCATGTCGAGGCGGGGGGCCACCCAGAGACAGCAGGCCAGGCCCAGGTGATACCCATGCAGGCCAGGACATATCCTGAAATCCGCATCGCCTTTGACGGGGACGCGGTGCTGTTCACGGACGAATCGGAGATGATTTTCAAGGAAAAGGGCTTAAGCGCCTTTGAGGAGAATGAGCGCAGCCGCGCCAGGGAGCCCCTTGCGGAGGGGCCCTTCGCGAAATTCCTGAAGAAGCTCTCCGACCTGCAGCGGGAGCTGGGGACGGAAAAGTCCCCCATCAGGACGGCGCTGGTGACCTCTCGGTGTGCCCCGGCCCATGAGCGCGTGCTGCGTACCATGCGGTCGTGGAACGTGCGGGTGGACGAGGCGTTCTTCCTGGGAGGGCTGGAGAAGCGGGATGTCCTGAAGGCCTTCGGGGCGCAGATATTTTTTGACGACCAGTCCATACATACCGTAAACGCGGCCCAGTCCGTCCCGGCAGCCCGGGTGCCCTACGGCAGGGCAGAGGGAACTGCCAGACATCGGGAGAAGGCTTAGACGAGACGGCAGCCCATCCGGCCAGGCAAAAGCCATGGTGCAGGTTGACAGGTGAAGTACGGACAAGGAGCTGAGATTTTCAGATGGAATATGGAGATATCACAAGGGGACGCTTCCTGGAGCGTCCCAACAGGTTCATCGCCCGGGTGGAGATTGGGGACGGGCAGGACGGGGAACCGCAGGTGGAGACCGTCCATGTAAAGAATACCGGCAGGTGTCGGGAGCTGCTGCAGAAGGGGGCATGCGTCTACCTGGAGAAAAGCGGCAATCCCGCGCGCTCCACGGCTTACGACCTTGTGGCGGTGGAAAAGGGGGAGCGCCTGGTGAACATGGATTCCCAGGCGCCCAACCGCGCGGTGGAGGAATGGCTGCGGAGCGGCGGCTTCCGGGAGGATGTGACCTTGGTGAAGCCGGAGGCAGTGTACGGCAGCTCCCGCTTCGACTTCTATATAGAGGCGGGAGGGGAGCGGATCTTCATGGAGGTCAAGGGCGTCACGCTGGAAGAGGATGGCGTGGTACGCTTCCCGGATGCCCCCTCGGAGAGGGCGGTGAAGCATGTGGAGGAGCTGGTGGCCGCTAAGAGACAGGGCTACCGGGCTTTTGTGCTGTTCGTCGTCCAGATGGAGGATGTGCGGTATTTCACCCCCAACAGGGCTACCCATCCGGAATTCGCGGACGCCCTGTACAAAGCGGCCCAGGCGGGAGTGGAGATTCTGGCCTTTGACTGTCTGGTGAGGCCGGACTCCATGACGGTGAACCGTCCTGTTCCAATCGTCCTGACGGATGGCGAATCTCCCTGCATTAATGAAACCTTTAGAAAAAACTTAGGAAAGAATAAGCTTGAGGCTATATGCATCCCCCTCTTAAAATGGTATGATAAGAGCAGACGGATCCTGCCCTGGAGGGAACTGCCCACGCCTTACCGCGTATGGGTGTCGGAGATCATGCTGCAGCAGACCAGGGTGGAGGCCGTGAAGCCCTATTTCGAGCGGTTCATGAAGGCGCTTCCGGATATCGGCGCCCTTGCGGACGCAGAGGAGGAGACGCTCCTGAAGCTGTGGGAGGGACTGGGATATTACAATAGAGTCCGCAACCTCCAGAAGGCCGCGATCCAGATCCAGATGGCCTACGGCGGCCGTATGCCGGATACCGTGGAGGCCCTTCTCACCCTGAGCGGAATCGGCAGCTATACGGCAGGGGCGATCGCCTCCATCGCTTTCCAGCGCCCTGTCCCGGCGGTGGACGGGAACGTGCTGCGGGTGGTGGCAAGGCTTGGGCAGGACGGGCGCTGCATTGACGATCCGAAGGTGAAGGCATCGGTGGAGCAGGCCCTGAAGGAAATCATGCCCGAAGACCGCCCGGGGGACTTCAACCAGGCCATGATGGAGATAGGGGCCTGCGTCTGCCTCCCCAACGGCGCGCCTCTGTGCGGGGAATGCCCTCTGGCAGATTTGTGCGACAGCCGCAGGGCGGGCACCCAGCAGGACTATCCAAAGAGACAGCCCAAAAAGGCAAGGCAGGTGGAAAATAGGACTATCCTGATAGTCCGAAACGGCGATAAGGCGGCTATCAGAAAGCGCCCAGGCAGAGGGCTGCTGGCAGGCATGTACGAATTCCCCTCCATGGAGGGCTTCTGCACCGCCGAGGAGGTGGCCGATTATCTGGCGGATAACGGATTGGAAGCCCTGGACATACAGCCCCTGGAGGACGCGAAGCACATCTTTACCCACAGGGAATGGCATATGAAGGGGTACATGGTCAGCGTGGAGGGGACGCCGGCCCAGGAGTCCAGAGGCCCTGCCGGGGACTGGATCTACATCGAACCGCAGCAGACAGAGGATAAATATCCGATTCCCTCAGCTTTTGGTGCATATACGAAATATTTGAGCATCAAACTGGGCAAGAATAGACATGAAGAAGAGTATCCATAGGAGGAAGAAGGACTGTGAAACTATTATCTGTAGCGATTCCATGCTATAATTCTGAAAACTACATGAGGAAATGTGTGGATTCCCTGCTGGTGGGCGGAGAGGATGTGGAGATCGTCATCGTGGACGACGGTTCCGTGAAGGACCGGACCGCGGAGATCGCGGACGAGTACCAGCGCAGATACCCCACCATCGTAAAGGCCGTCCACCAGGAGAACGGCGGCCACGGCGCTGCTGTCAACACGGGTATCCAAAACGCCACCGGCCTTTACTTCAAGGTGGTGGACAGCGACGACTGGGTGAAGAAGGAGGCTTATCTGCAGGTGCTGGACACCCTGCGGGAGATGGCAGGGGGGGCTCCTTCCCTGGACATGCTGGTCTGCAACTTCGTCTACGAAAAGGAGGGGGAGAAGCGTAAGAAGGTCATGCATTACCGCCATATCCTGCCGGAGGGCCGGATGGTGAGCTGGGAGGACTGCCATCGCTTCATGAAGGGCCATTATATCCTGATGCACTCCGTGATCTTCCGGACGAAACTGCTGAAGGAATGCGGCCTGCAGCTGCCGGAGCACACCTTCTATGTGGACAACCTCTATGTGTTCGAGCCCCTGCCCTTCGTGAAGAACATGTATTACCTGGACGTGAACCTGTACCGCTACTACATCGGCCGGGAAGACCAGTCGGTGAACGAGGAGGTCATGATATCCCGGATCGACCAGCAGCTTAAGGTCAACAAGATCATGATTGACTACCTGGTGGACAGGAAGCCGGAAATCATGAAGAACAAGCGCCTTTACCAGTATATGTTCAATTATCTGGAAATTATCACAACCGTGTCTTCTGTCCTGCTGATTCGCTCCGACACGGAAGAGGGCCTGGAGAAGAAGAAGGAGCTCTGGAAGTACCTGAAATCAAAGGACAGGAAGCTGTTCCTGCGGCTGTCTCTTATACACATCTGACGCTGCCGACGAAGAGACTCGTGTAG
>CAMQOJ010000300.1 GCA_947003375.1 uncultured Lachnospiraceae bacterium | reverse complement strand
GCCTCCGCCGCCCTCCCCGCCGCAGCTCACGGGGCGCCGCGGCCGCCGCGCCCCCTGCCGGAAAGGGAAGATGCCCCTCGCCTTTTCAGGACAGCTTCCGGCCTTCCCCAGCGGTCAGGCAGGCGACGGCTTCCGCCATATCCCCTGCCGTGCAGGCATAGGGGCCGATCCGCGCCGCCACCAGGTCTCCCGCCCTGCCATGGACATACGCGCCCACGGCGGCGGCCTCAAAGCCCTCCATGCCCTGGGCCAGCAGCGCCGCTATGGTTCCGGCCAGCACGTCCCCGCTCCCCGCCGTGGCCATGCCGCTGTTCCCGTTTAAGTTCACGCAGGTTCCGTGCCCCTCCTGACAGAGGAAGGTGCGCGCGTCCTTTGCCGCCACCACCGCCTTCAGCCTTGCCGCCAGAGCGCCGCCCGCGGCAGGCAGATCCCTCTTGCATTCCGGGATGGAGCAGCCCAGGAGCCTGGCCAGCTCCCCCACATGGGGCGTCAGCACAATGGTGCGCCCCTGCCGCCCCTGTTCGGCCAGAAGCGCCTGAAGCTCCGGCTGCTCCGAGAGGAGGTTCAGCCCGTCCGCGTCCACCAGCAGCGGCTTTCCGCCCTGCCGGACCGTCTGCTCCAGACACCGCAGCGCCTCCCGGCTTTTCCCAAGCCCAGGCCCCACGGCTGCCACGTCCGCCCATCCCAGCCCTGCTTCCAGGTCGTCGCAGGTCCCCAGAAGCGCCTCCGGCACGGCCTGCTGCAGGATAATCCGGTTTTCAAGCGGGGTGATGACCTTCACCATGCCCGCCCCCGCCCGGTATGCGGCCCGTGCCGCCAGCACCGCGGCTCCTGCCATGTTCACGCTGCCCGCCGCCAGCAATACTTTCCCGAAGGTGGCTTTGTTCCCTCCGCCGTCGCGCTTCGGCAGAAGGGCAGAGACATCCTCGTCATAGGCATACATCCCGGGCTTTCTCCCGAAGAAGCTCCTGCCGGAGATACCGATGTCCGCGGTCCTCACTTCCCCGGCGTATCCGCATCCCGGATACAGCGCCAGCCCTCTCTTGCAGAAGCCAAAGGTCACCGTCAAATCCGCCGCCACGGCGCAGCCCAGGACTTCTCCCGTGTCCGTGTCTATGCCGCTGGGCATGTCGATGGAGAGCCGCCAGCCCGAAAGGCCCCGGAACGCCTCTATGGCCTCCGCGTATAAGCCTTCCACCGCTCTGGACAGCCCCACGCCGAACAGGGCATCCACCAAAACCCCGTACTCCCGCCGCTGTGGCTGCAGGCTGTATTCCACGGGATAGTTCTCCAGAATCCCCATCTGCTGCTTCCACTGCACGGAAGCACGCTCCCTGTCCCCTACCGTCCAGACCTCCACCCGATAGCCCTTCTCGCACAAAAGCCTGGCCACCGCCAGCCCGTCGCCGCCATTGTTCCCCATTCCGGCCATGACAAGCACAGGCATCGCCCTGCCTCCCCCGGCACAGAACTCCTCTATGGCCTCCACCGCCGCCAGCGCCGCCCGTTCCATCAGGACGCATGCCGGTATCCCGATTCTTTCTATGGTATTGCTGTCATATTCCCTCATCTCAGACGCCGATACCAGATATCTCATTTCCCATGCACCAAAAACAGACTGTTGCCCCTTCTGCCGCAATCAGTCCGTCCCTTTCCCAAATCTCTTTCTCTGCTGTGTCACATTTCCTGGCCGTCCAGATCATGGTGCATGTCGAAGATATCCACCACCTCGGCCCCGAACACATCGTGCATATAGTTATAGATGGCGTGGTTATGCCGCTCCAGCTCCTGCTTTCTGACCAGGCGCTTCTTCAGCTCCACGCGGATTTCCGCCACCCATTCTTCGGTTTCCCGTATCGCCGCGCTGTTTTCCGCCATGCTGTCGTAGCAGCAGTCCATGGTAGCCAGCATAAGCTGGAAATTCGCCCGCTCAATCTCCCTGGGCAGATCCAAGAGCTGGTCCTGGCAGACCTCCAGCTTCTCATTGCACTCTTCCACCAGGCGCCTGTTCTGCTCCGATTTCTGAGCATTCTCCGAGTCCCCGCCCTGCTCCTCTTCCCCCATCAGGGACACGATTTCCTCCATCAGGCGCTTCTTCAGCCGCTTGATTTCCTTTACCTCGTTGTTCAGCTTTCCCTGCTGCTTGAGTAGCCCGTTCAGCTCCCCCTCCAGCTGGGCCACATCCTTCCTGGCCTCTTCGTCCAGAAGCTGATACCATTTATTGTCCAGCGTCAGAATCGGTATGCGCTTCCCCTCCAGCGCCTGCACGAAAAGCTCGCGCCGGTTTCCGTCCTCCTCATGCTTCATAGCCCTCTATACACCTCCCAATGTCAGCCTGCCATCCTGACCTTCCTCCATCTGATACCTGCTGATGTTATAAGACAGCTTCATCAGGCTGTCCGACAGATGGACATTCTCCACCTGAATCCGCTCCGGCAGGTTCAAGTCCACATGGGCGAAATTCCAGATGGCCCGGATGTCCGTCTTCGCAAGACGCTCCGCCACGGGCACCGCACTGGTCTTGGGGATGGTCAGCACGGCGATGTCGATGTCGTTCTCCTGGATAAACCGCTCCAGCTCCTCCATGGGCATGACCCTGACCCCCCGGACCTGGCTGCCCACCAGATCCGGATTCTGGTCGAACATTCCCCGGAAGATGAAGCCCCGCCTCTCGAAATTGATGTAATTGCCCAGCGCGCGCCCCAGGTTCCCCGCGCCGATGATGACGAACTTGTGCTGTCTGTCCAGCCCCAGGATCTTCCCAATCTCATCGTAGAGATACTCCACATTGTAGCCGTAGCCCTGCTGGCCGAAGCCTCCGAAATTGTTGAGATCCTGCCGGATCTGGGAGGCCGTCACCTTCATCAGCGCGCTTAGGTCCTGGGACGATATCCGCTCCACGCCGTCATCCTTAAGCTCTCCCAGATAGCGGAAATATCTGGGCAGGCGTCCGATGACGGCCTGTGAAATTTCCTTTTCTTCCAAGATATTACCTCCAGCTCTATGGCTGTCATTCCTTATCCATCGTACCTCAGGCTGGCCATGATACCCATATCCATGGTCTCACTCTACTATGTCTGCGTACTTGATGCGATATATCCGCCGCAGGGAGTCGTTGATTCTCTCCTCATCGACGTTCCCGTTCCTGACGGCCTCCAGTACACCGGTATATGCTTTTTCATAATCCTCCGGCATGAGAAGCATGTCGCAGCCTGCCAATACCGCCATGATAGCCGCCTCGTCCGCAGCATAATACTCCGAGATAGCTCCCATGTCCAGGGCATCCGTGATGACCACTCCCTGGAAACCCATCTGCTCCCGCAGGATACCGGTCACCAGCGTCCGTGAAAAAATGCTCGGGTCATTGTCGCCCGTCAGCGCCGGTGCCGCCATATGGCTGACCAACACCATGTCCGCGCCCTCATCGATCCCCGCCTGGAACACGGCCAGTTCCTCCGCCCAGAACTGCTCCGCAGTCCTGTCCGTAGATACCTTCCCGTCGTGAGTATCCTGGGTAGTGCTGCCCATGCCTGGGAAATGCTTCAGGCAGGCGGATACCTTCTGCTCCCGAAGCCCGCGCACCATAGATGTGACGAAACTGGACACCACGGATACATCGGAGCCGTAAGCGCGGCCCTGCATGATGCTGCCCTCCACATTCGCCAAATCCGCCACCGGCGCGAAATCCACGTTGAAGCCCATTCCCGCCAGGGAAGTACCGATGGCCACCCCTGCCTGATAAGCGTTTTCAGGGTCTCCGGTCTCTCCGATGGCCCCCGCCCCGTCTATCTTCGGACCAATCGTCGCGCCTATCCGGGAGACCGAGCCGCCCTCTTCGTCCACCGCCAGGAACAGCGGATACTTTGCGTACTGGGCCGTATTCGCCAGCATCTCCTTCAGTTGGGCCTCCGACTGTATATTCTGGTCAAAATAGATAAGCCCGCCCACAGGCTTGTCTTCCAACGCCTGCCGGGTGCCGTCCCCGGCCTGTACCACGGTCCCTACCCCGGTAATCGCCTCCGGCCTTACCACGAACAGCCCCGCCACCTTATCCTCAAGGGGCATCTGCGCAATCCGTTCGTCCACGTATGCGTCCAGCTTCTCCTCCCGGGTAGGCTCCACCACCTCCGGCGTAGGCTCCGGAGCGGGCTCCGGCGTAGGTTCTATGGATGGAAGGTTTTCCTCCGTGGCCAGCATCTCCTCAATCAGCTCCTGATTGTCCTGCTCCTTCTCCTCCGATGCCTTTCTGCTCTCCATCAGGGCGTACACGCCATATCCGATTCCCGTACCCAGGGCCACGATTACCAGCAGAAACACCGTATATACCATAATCTGGCTTCTGAGTCTCTTTTTTCTCCTTGCTTCCCGCCTGTCCTGCTGTTCTTTATTGTCCATCAGTATCCTCTTATAAATATATGTATCCTTTTACAGGTTTTCTTTGGCCGTATACCCACGAACGATCAAATTAGCCATCCGCTCATGGTGCTTTTCGTTCATGAGTCGGCCGGCATAGCAACCTTCGGCGAATGCTCGTATACATTAGGAAAGGAAATGAACTTTCGTCCATTTCCTTCGCTTTCTCCCACTTCATCCTCTGTATTTCATTTCTTTCGCACATAAAAGCCTTCTGCATTTTATCTCTTCTGTACATCAATGGAAGGATGACACTTATATTATATTGTCTCAGTCCTCATCTGTCAACACATTGCGCGAATTTTCCAGATATTTCTACAAAACTGATAAAAATCATAAGTTTGTGAGCACAAAAATATCATAAATTGCCTTAATGGCCGTCTCGAAGTCATCATTGGTCACTCCGATGATGATATTCAGCTCCGAGGACCCCTGGTCGATCATCTTCACGTTCACATTGGCATGAGACAGCGCGGAGAAAATCCGGCCCGCGGTCCCTCTGGTTGCCTTCATGCCCCGCCCGACCACCGCAATCAGCGCAAGATCCGCCTCTATCTCGATGGAGTCGGGCTTTGCCAGGCGGTACAGGCTGGCCACCACCTTCTGCTCCTTGTGCATGAACTCATCCTGATGGACGAAGACCGTCATGGTATCGATTCCCGAGGGCACATGTTCAAAGGAGATTCCGCTCTCCTCAAAGGCCTGCAGGACCTTCCTGCCGAAGCCGATTTCGGAGTTCATCTTGTCCTTCTCGATATTGATGCAGCAGAAGCCCTTCTTCCCGGCGATGCCGGTGATGACATATTTCGACTTCTGGCAGGTGCTGCCCACAATCCATGTGCCGTTGTCGTCCGGGGAGTTGGTGTTGCGGATATTGATGGGGATGTTCTCCTGGCGCACCGGGAAGATGGATTCCTCGTGTAGAACGCCCGCTCCCATGTAGGAGAGCTCCCGCAGCTCCCTGTATGTAATCACGTCGATTCCCTTAGCATTCTCGATAATCCTGGGATCCGTCACGAAAAAGCCCGACACATCCGTCCAGTTTTCGTATACGTCCGCCAGGACAGCCTTAGCCACGATGGAGCCGGTGATGTCCGAGCCGCCTCTGGAGAAGGTCTTCACTTCCCCACTGGGCTTCGCGCCATAGAAGCCGGGGATGACCGCATATTTGCATTTCCCCAGCCTCTCCGCC
>CAMQOJ010000299.1 GCA_947003375.1 uncultured Lachnospiraceae bacterium | reverse complement strand
CGGATTGCCAGAATGGATGCCTGTGAGGAAAGGAGGCCTGACAATGGGACCCGTCTTAAATACAGTATATAATAATTATGTCAGCACTTACGCGCCGAAGCCCCTGACCAAGTATGATACCCACAAGAAGAGCGAGCTCCGCAGCGTATACAACTCCATTGTCAAATTAAACAAAGACGAACCCTGGTATCTTCCCACTACCAGCAAGGATACGCAGCAGTACGCTGTGGATCTGAAGGAAAACGCCAGAGGACTGCGCAATACCATCGCGCAGCTCGGGGGGCTGGAGAAGGATGGGCTGTTCCGCAAGAAGAGCGCCTATTCCACCGATGAGGGCGTAGCCACCGCCGTATATGTGGGCTCCGAGGAGTCCAAGGCGGAGGTGCCGGATTTCCAGCTTGAGGTGCATGCGCTCGCCACCACCCAGGAGAACCTGGGGCTGTTCCTGCAGGGCAACGGCCGTGCGGCGCTGCCGCCGGACACCTATTCCTTCGATGTGAGCATCAACGACATGAACTACGAGTTCCAGTTCTCGGTAGGGGAGGGCGAGACGAACCAGCAGGTCCAGGAGCGCCTGGTCCGGCTGATCAACAATTCGGACATCGGCCTGCGGGCTTCCCTGGCGGAATCGGAAGGGCGCACCTCTCTGCGGCTGACCTCAGAGGCCACAGGGCTGGCCCCCGGCAGGGACTATATATTCGCTGTCAGCGACGACCATACCAGCAAGACCCACGGGGCGGTGGAATACCTGGGGCTGGACTATACCAGCAGGGACGCTTCCAACGCAAGCTTCGCTGTGGACGGGGAAGAACTCACCTCCCAGTCCAACCACCTGACCCTGGGACAGCTGTTCGACGTCCGCCTGACCGGGATCAGCCCCGAGGGGCAGCCCACGAAGATTGGCCTGAAGACAGACGTGGAGTCCCTCACCGACAACGTGTTCCATCTGGTGGGCGGATACAATGATTTCGTCAGGGCCGCGTCCTCCTATCTGGAGACCCAGACCAGGAGCAGGCAGCTGATTAGGGAGATGAAGGGGATCGCCTCCGTATATGGCAGCTCCCTGGAGACCATGGGTCTGAACCTGACAGAGGACGGGACGCTGGACATCGACAGGGACACGCTGCGGGAGACTGCCGCCGGGACCCAGGACATCAATGAGACCTTCGGTTCCCTGAAGAGCTTCTCCAACATGCTCCTGCGCAAGAGCGACCAGGTATCCCTGAATCCCATGGATTATGTGGAGAAGGTCATGGTGGCCTATAAGAACCCGGGGCACAATTATCCCAACCCCTACGTCACAAGCGCGTACACGGGCATGATGTTCGATGGCTATTTCTAGCGTCTGATTTATTGGAGCCAAAGAAGGGAGTATCATTCGCGATACTCCCTTTCCATACCACTTGCCTTGCTTGACTATCTGACTACCCAATTACCTGACTGTCTATACCGACTACTTATCCTACTTGGTCTTTTTCCCCTTTGCCTTATACCTGTCAATCTGTACAAAGTCGTCCATCAACTCCAGCACTTTGTCCCGGCCTGCCTGGTTCAGCTTCACATAATTCTGCATCACCCGGTTCTCCAGCAGCTGCGCCCCCAGAGACGTATCCCTCTCCAAAGAAGAGAAATCCACCGGGTTCAGGCTCAGCTTGTCGCACATCTTGATGACGGTCCCATAGGCCATGCCTTCGATGCCGCGCTCCAATGCCGTCACCAGGGTGCTATAGGGTATGTTCATCTCCAGTGCGAACTGGCGCACGCTGCGATACTGCCCCAAAATTTCTTTCTTTAAAATTTCCGCTTTTGTCATTTCCTTCCTCCATATCAAGCATCAAATCAAGTGTATGATACTAATATACGATTTTCCGTATGCTTTTTCAAGGGGTATATGCAAAATTAATAAAGAAATTTGCATATTTTAGATTTTCTTAAGAATTGGGAGGCAGGCCGTAAATCTGGACGAGCTCCAGGAGGCTGCTGTGGTACAGGTCGTCCGGCGTGACCACGAATCCGCCGTTGCTGTCCAGGTCGTAGCCGAATTGATGGTAGGCGTACCAGACCAGGTGGGCGCACTGGGTGCCGGAAAGAGACATCGTCCCCGCATCTGCCCCGCCGCTTTCAGTAAAGACCGTAAGGCTGTAGGGCAGGCCGGTCAGGTGCTCTCTGGCATACGCTGCAATCTGCCGCCGCTCCTGCGCGGAAGCGTCTTTCAGCCGAAGCAGGGCGAAGCCGGGGTATTCCTCCCAGCTCTCCAGGCCGCAGATTCCGGAATCACAGCCCGGCATGATGGCTTCCAGCGTCAGGCGGTCTTCGGCGTCCACCACGATGGCGGCGTGGCCGCTGCGCCAGCCGAAGACATGGCCGTTGAAGGTGATGAGGATGTCCCCGTCCTGGACCGTGGGGAGAAAGTCAACATCATAGACTAATGAGCGGAAATTCGTTAATCTCTCGCTGCGGGTGAACAGGTTGCTGTGGCTGCACTCCACCTCGGCATCGGCGAAGAGCCTCTGCTGGAGGCCCAGGAGCTCCTGCTGCCTGTCGGAAGCGTAGAGCTGGTCTACGCCGGGCCTGGCCAGGCCTGTCTGGCGGAAGATGAGCGTGTAGTCGGCTTCGGTCAGGATTTCCTTCCGAAGGACGGGCAACAGGTCCTCCTGTCCGCATTCCGGCGCGTAGTGGACAAAGGCCTCTGCCTGGGCTGTCCAGAGGGCCAGGACGGCGGAGAGGGCGCCGAGGGCGAGCAGGGTCCTCAGCAGGAGGCGGGGTATACGATTGGCTGGGGGTGTTCGGGTTTTCATCGGCAGACCTCTGTAGGGTTGGTGTCCTATTAGGGTCTGCGGAGATGGGGGAGATTATGCACTGCCCAGGGCGCGATTTTTTCTGTCTGGGCGATGCCCTGTCTGTGGTTATATCCGATCCTGGGTACTTATCTGCTTCTGGCTCAATATGTCAAGTCTACATCAATGCCTACAAAGTTCCCATCTCCATTCTTCTCCAGGACCTTCCAGATTCCGTGCAGCACATCCACATATTCTTCTCCGAACATGCATTCAAAGTCAATCGTATCGCCGCTTATGACATAGCCTTTCTCCAGATATTCCCGGGCTTCCCTGAAGAGCTCTCCATCCTCGCTGAATCCGTTCTTATCCGCGAATTCCCGCAGCTGCTCAAGCGTCTCTACACGCTGGCCCAACAAGTTCTCCTCCACGTATGCGATGATTGCCGCTTTCTGCTGCTCTGTCAGAGCGCCTTTCCTGGCAAGTATGAAACTGCTGGAGCTCGAATTGGCAACAAAATCTGTCCGTATCTTCATGTCTGCTTTTCTCCTTGTTCTGTATTCAATGTTTCAATATATCGGGCTTCGGTGTATCCGCTTTCCGTATATTGGTATATCTGTCTTCGAGATGTCTGTCCGCACAATACGATTTCCGGGCAGATAGGGCAACCTCCCATACAGCTTTCCCTTTTGTCGCACTCAGGGCACGCGTCTGCCATGATTTTGCGGAATTCGCTAAAGCGTTGGCTGTTCCACGCCTCCTCAATCGTATGTTTCCGTAAATCCATTGCCCAGTGCATCTGCTGATTGTCAAAGCTGCAGGGAAGCATCTGCATATCCGGCGTGATGTAAGCTGACCACCGGCCACCCTCGCATGTATCAATGCTTGCCGGGTCGGTGGCCTTTGAGTACCGAAGCAGGCCGGGTACCGTACATGAGTCGAATCCTATTTTAAAGGGATACCCTCCTCTGTCAATCAACGCAAAGAATTCTTTCAGATGTTCGGTCCTTTCCGTTATGATGTATTCCCTTGTCCCCAGCCCTACGGGCTTATACAGCAGAAAGACCACCGCATTGATGCCTTTGGGAAATCCGTCCTCTTTCAAAAGCCGGACCGCTTCTTTCAATGTCCTCGTGTCCAGCACATAATGGACATTCGTCCTGACACCGGCCTGAAGCAGGATGTCTATCGCCCTGTCTGTATAACGGCTCCGATACCAGCTTACCGCAACTGCCCCACAATATTTGCGGCACAGCTCTGCTATACCGGACGTCATTCCCAGTCCAGAAGTCGTAAAATTAGGCACAATCCCATGGCGGCGGCTATACGCCAGCATTTCCGCGAAATCCGGATGCTGGTCGGGGTCTCCTCTGCCGCCCAGAGCAAACTGGTATGTCCTCCCCCGGCATTCCTCCACAATCCGTCTGAAATCATCCAGGGACATATGGTTCTGGCGGATTTGCGGCCCGCTCTGATAGCAGTCGATTCCTGCTTTCTGGCACAATCCGCTTTCCCCGTGGCTGCAGCTCCCCATGATGCCGACGTCCAAAAGCTCCGGGAAGTCTGCCCTGAACGGGTCGATGCCCGTATCCTTTCCGTCTTTTAATATTCCTGTCCTAAAGTACAGGCCCGTATCCTCATCGAACGCTGAAAGGTATGGATATCGTTTTCCTCTGATATGGTGCAAACTGTTTTTCTCCATCTTAGCACCGCCGTCAATAATCCAGTGAGGTGTCGATGCCCGCAAAAGATTCGGAATCCGCTTTCTCCAGGGCTTTCCACAGGCCTTTCATCAGATATTCAATCTCATTCCCCTCCTCAAAGGAGACATAGCCGGAATATATGGACAGCCCCTGGTCGATTCCTGCCTGCATCCGTGTCCGCTTCTCGTCATTGATTCCATACTCCCGGGCATATCCGTCCAGTTCTTCCCGAGAGGAAGCCACCTTCTCGCCCAGCATCCTGGACACTACGAAATCTACTATAGCGTCCTTCTGGCGTTGCGACAGAGCCTCCCTTCTGGCAATGATAAAACTGCTGCTACTGGAATTTGTCACATAGTCCGTCCTAATCTTCATCCTGTGTCCTCCTTGGTTTATAGGTGCTGCGGCAGGCTTCTGCCGACTGTTCCCTTTTATTATAGATAAGCCCACAGAGGATGTCATTCAGTTTACAACTGAAAGGCGGGCCTCTCAGCCCGCCAGTTCTTCCAATCTGTTAAAGTATCCAAAAATACGGCCGTTTGCACTTTCGGTCTCCGTGCTCTCCAATTCCAGCGGAACCCAGCACTCCCCCGCCATATCTACTATCATCTCGTCCATGGGGACACGCAGGAGCCTGCTGAGGCGGTACATATTGTCCAGACTTGGCAGGGTCTTCCCCGCAAACCAGGCGTAGACGGACTGGAAGGAGCCGATGTACAACTCCTTTTGGATTGTCTTTACCGTGATTTCACGCCTGTCGCAGAGGCTTTTCAGCCTGCGGCCGGTCAGTTTCATGTCTATGCCCATTGTCTTGTCGGGGATGTATTTCAGCATAATGAGTCTGTGCATGCACATATGTCCTCCTGCCGCAGCGGCTGCTGTCCTGGGGCACTATTTTGTAACACAAAAAAGGCAGTGTACTATGCTCTCTGCCTTTTCCTGTCGGAAGAACATACCCATTTTATCTTTTGTATATGGGTTGGTACATGCTCTGGGTATAGGTCTTCCTAATTGAATATTTTATCATAAATTCGGTGATTCTGCAAGTATTTTTTCATGTCCGGGCTACCATGAAAACATTTTACATCTCGAGGAATCACAGATGGATGTGTTTTCAACTTACTTCTGGGAGATTGAAGCAATTCGCACGAT
>CAMQOJ010000298.1 GCA_947003375.1 uncultured Lachnospiraceae bacterium | reverse complement strand
TCTACACGAGTCTCTTCGTCGGCAGCGTCAGATGTGTATAAGAGACAGGTTCCGCAGAGGCGACCGTCCCTTAAAGCAGTCCGACAATCCCGATGTGATCTACGGAAAGGACTTCGAGGAGGAACCCATCCCCATCGACGAGATCATCGGCGAGGTGGGGGATGTGACCATCCGCGGCAAGGTCCTGAAGACGGACAGCCGTGAGATCAGGAACGAGAGGACGATAGTCATATTTGATGTGACGGATTTCACGGACACCATGACCGTGAAGCTCTTCACCAAGACGGAATTCGTCAAGGAGCTTCTGGGAAGCCTGAAGCCCGGCACCTTCGTGAAGCTCAAGGGCGTGGCCACCTTGGACAAATTCGACCATGAGCTCACCATAGGCTCCCTCACAGGCATCAAGAAGATACCCAATTTCGTCAAGGTCCGCTCCGACACTGCCGCCCACAAACGGGTGGAGCTGCACTGCCATACCAAGATGAGCGACTTCGACGGCGTCTCCGAGGCCAAGGACATCGTGAAGCGGGCCTACGGGTGGGGCCATCGGGCCATCGCCATCACGGACCACGGCGTGGTGCAGGGCTTCACGGATGCCTACCATGTGTGGGAGGACCTCTGGAAGGCAGAGAAGGGGAAATGTAAGGACCAGGGGAAGGAGCCCCCGGATAAGCAGGACTTTTTCAAGGTCATCTACGGCGTGGAGGCCTATCTGGTGGACGATCTGAAGGAAATCGTCACCGGGGACAGGGGCGGGACTCTTGCTGACGACTTTGTAGTCTTCGACATCGAGACCACGGGCTTCTCCCCGGTGAACAACCGGATCATCGAAATCGGCGCGGTGAAGGTCTGCGGCGGCCAGGTGACGGAGCGGTTCTCCACCTTCGTGAACCCCCAGGTGCCCATCCCCTTTGAGATAGAGAAGCTCACCGGCATCCGGGACGACATGGTGACGGACGCTCCATTGATTGCGGAGGTGCTGCCCCGGTTCCTGGAGTTCTGCCGGGGCGCAATCCTGGTGGCCCACAACGCGGGCTTCGACATGAGCTTCATGCTGGAGAATGCCAGGAGACAGGAACTGCCCATGGAACATACCTATGTCGATACCGTGGGCATCGCCAGGGTGCTGCTGCCGAACCAGGCCAAGCACACCCTGGACGCGGTGGCGAAGACCCTGAACATCTCCCTGGAGAACCATCACCGGGCGGTGGACGACGCGGAGTGCACGGCGTGGATTTTCGTGAAGCTCATCCAGATGCTGGAGGAAAAGGACATCCATACGTTGGCGCAGCTGAATGCCCTGGGAGCCGCCAGCGCGGATTTGGTGAAGAAATCGCCCACCTACCATGCCATTATTCTGGCTAAGAACGATTTGGGCCGCATCAACCTCTACCGCCTGGTGACGGAGTCCCACCTGACCTATTACGCAAGTAGGCACCCCAGGATTCCCAAGAGCCTGATTCAGAAGTACAGGGAGGGACTCATATTGGGGAGCGCCTGTGAGGCCGGGGAGCTCTACCGGGCCTTGCTGGACGGCCAGAGCGACATGCAGATCGCCAGGATAGTGAACTTTTATGACTATCTGGAGATCCAGCCCACGGGCAACAATAAATTCATGATAAAATCCGACCGGATACGGAATATCGATTCCATGGAGGACATCCAGGAGATGAACCGGCGCATCGTGAAGCTGGGGGAGCAGTTCCACAAGCCCGTGGTGGGCACCTGCGACGTGCATTTCCTGGATCCGGAGGACGAGGTGTACCGCCGCATCATCATGGCGGGCAGGGGCTTCGAGGACGCCGATGAACAGGCGCCCCTGTTCCTGCACACCACGGAGGAGATGCTGGAGGAATTCGATTACCTTGGAAGCGATAAGGCCTATGAGGTCGTAGTGAAAAATACCAACATGATAGCGGACATGGTGGAGGTCATAGCGCCGGTGCGGCCGGACAAATGCGCCCCCGTCATCGAGGACAGCGACAAGACGCTGACCAAGATCTGCTACGACAAGGCCCATGAGATCTACGGGCCGGAATTGCCGGAAATCGTGGAGGCGAGGCTGAAAAAGGAGCTCCATTCCATCATCACCAACGGCTTCGCGGTGATGTACATCATAGCACAGAAATTGGTGTGGAAATCCGTGGAGGACGGGTATCTGGTGGGCTCCAGGGGAAGCGTGGGGAGCTCCTTCGTGGCCACCATGGCGGGAATCACGGAGATCAACCCCCTAAGCCCCCACTATTACTGCACCAAATGCCATTATGTGGACTTCGAGGAGGAGGACGTGAAGGCCTACGGCGGCAAGGCGGGAGTGGACATGCCGGACAAAAACTGCCCGGTCTGCGGGGAGCCTCTGCGCAAGGACGGCTTCGACATCCCCTTTGAGACCTTCCTGGGCTTTAAAGGGGACAAGGAGCCGGACATCGATCTGAACTTCTCCGGGGAGTACCAGTCCAAGGCCCATAAGTACACGGAGGTCATCTTCGGCGCGGGCCAGACCTTCCGGGCGGGCACCATCGCCACCCTGGCGGACAAGACCGCTTTCGGTTATGTGAAGAATTACTTCGAGGAGAGGAACAGGCACAGGAGGAAGAGCGAGATGGAGCGGCTGGCCATGGGCGTGGCAGGGGTCAGGCGCAGCACCGGCCAGCACCCCGGCGGCATCGTGGTGCTGCCCTTCGGCCAGGACATCAACTCCTTCACCCCGGTGCAGCATCCGGCCAACGACATGGAGACGGATATCGTCACCACGCATTTTGATTATCACTCTATCGACCACAACCTGCTGAAGCTGGATATCCTGGGACACGACGATCCCACCATGATAAGGATGCTCCAGGACCTCACAGGCGTGGATCCCCTGACCATCCCCCTGGACGGGCAGGAGGTCATGAGCCTGTTCCAGAATACGGACGCCCTGGGAATCACCCCTGACCAGATCGGGGGCACGAAGCTGGGCATCCTGGGGATACCCGAGTTCGGAACGGACTTCGCCATGCAGATGGTCATCGATGCCCAGCCCAAGGCCTTCTCGGACCTGGTGCGGATTTCCGGACTGTCCCACGGCACGGATGTGTGGGTGGGCAATGCGAAGGACCTGATCATGAGCGGTACGGCCACCATCTCCACGGCCATCTGTACCCGTGACGATATCATGATCTACCTGATCCAGATGGGGGTGGAGTCCAGCCTGGCCTTCACCATCATGGAGAGCGTCCGGAAGGGCAAGGGCCTCAAGGACGACTGGATCGCGGCCATGAAGGAGAAGGACGTGCCGGACTGGTACATAGCCTCCTGCAAGAAGATAAAGTACATGTTCCCCAAGGCCCACGCGGCGGCCTATGTCATGATGGCCTGGCGCATCGCCTACTGCAAGGTGCACTATCCGCTGGCCTACTACGGGGCTTATTTCAGCATCCGGGCCAAGGCCTTCTCCTATGAGCTGATGTGCCTGGGGAAGGCCCGCCTGGAGGCCAACATGGCGGATTACAAACGGAGGATGGACGCGGCGGCGGACAAGGAGCCGGGGGCGGTTCCCCTCACCAACAGAGAGGAGGGGGCCTACGGCGACATGCGCATCGTCCAGGAGATGTATGAGAGGGGCTACGAATTCATGCCCATCGACATCTTCACCGCCCAGTCCAGATCGTTCCAGATCGTGGACGGGAAGCTGATGCCCTCCCTGAACAGCATAGAAGGCCTGGGGGACAAAGCGGCGGACGCCATCGTGGAGGCGGTGAAGGACGGGCCCTTCCTGTCCAAGGACGACTTTAGAGAGCGGACGAAGGTGTCCAAGACCATGGTGGACCTCATGGATTCCCTGAACCTGCTGGGGAGCCTGCCGGAGTCCAATCAATTGAGCCTGTTTGATCTTTAGGGTGGAGCGGCAAGAAGGATGCGGGTGGAATGATTTGGTGAAACAATTTGTGGGTATAATTGAAAGTGCCTCTTATAGTAGCGTCATCTCTTATAGAAGAGGGGGATTGTTGTGGTTTTATCGTTGAAAAATATAGGGAAATTAGCAGAAACCCAGATTGCAATAGATGGTATAACGGTGATTGCAGGGGAAAACGATACGGGAAAAAGCACGGTAGGGAAAGCGCTTTTTGCTGTTTTCAACAGCTTTTATGATGTGGACAGGCAGGTGCTTTCTGAGAGGATTGAAAGTATAGAGAGTGTGCTTTCATTAGTGTTGAAAAACGCGAACAGAACACCTGTTATATATTATATAAGAATATTGGCAGAAGACATTGCGTCACATCGAGTTTCTCTTTCCCAGAAGTCAGGCTTTAAGGATCGAATCAGTGAATCCGTATTGCAGATGGCGGAGAAATCAGGAGAGGGGACAGATGATTTTCGCTTAATAGATCTGACCGATTCTATAGAAGTGAACGTTTCTGATGAAGTCGTGCATCGGATTCAGGAAATTATGGATGTATCGGAAGAGGAAATATTGAAAGCCATTGTGGAAAAGAAAATGGATACTGAATTCAATGGCCAGGTGACAAATCTTTTCACAAATAAAAAGGGAGAAATCAGGCTGCAGATTAAGGATAAGAGCATAACTCTTTCCATAGAAAATAACAGAGTAACAGGTATAGAAAATGCCATCAATCTCCATGTGGAAGCAGTATACATGGACGATCCTTTTCTGATGGATACCATTCCATCGCCATATTTTGGCATTAGTTCGCGGTATGCAAATCATAGAACCCATTTAAGGAAGAAGATTTTTGATAATGCCAGTAAGAAGACTGCTGTAGAGGAAATTATCGTAAATAATAAATTCCAGAACATATATGAGAAGATATCATCCGTCTGTAGTGGAGGGATTGTCAGGAGTAATCAGAAAGAATACGGTTACAAAAGCGCCGATTCCGACAAACTGCTGGATGTACGCAACCTCTCCACAGGCTTGAAGACATTCGTCATCCTGAAGACGCTGCTGCTGAACGGCGGAATAGAATACAACGGAGTCGTCATCCTGGACGAACCGGAGATTCATCTGCATCCGGAATGGCAGCTCCTCTTCGCGGAATTGATTGTCCTGCTCCACAGGGAATTCGGAGTCCATATCCTGCTGAATACCCACAGCCCGTACTTCTTAAGGGCCATCCAGGTCTATTCCGCAAAATATGAGATAGCGGACAAGTGCAGATACTATCTGTCAGAAAACATAGGCGCTCAAGCCATTATCATAGACGTAAGCGATGATGTCGAAAGAATATATGCCAGGCTGTCGAAACCGTTACAGGATTTGGAGGACGAGAGGTGGAGAGATGATTCGTTGGCGTGACTATCCGATATTCACCGAAAGCATATCTACATTAAAGGATACATCGATTGATAAACATGATATTGGCAATCCGGCTTATATGACAGAGCGGGACGACCCGGCGGTAGACTTTGACCTGGTAAAAGAAAAGTATATCGAGGACTTGGGCTTAAGCGACGTGCCGAAATCCAATGACGCGCTTCTGGACATGGGAAAAGGGAAGCTGGCTTTCATTGAATTCAAAAACGGGTACATCGACTCGAAAAAACAATTTGACATCCGCAAAAAAATATACGACAGCACGCTGATTTTCACGGATATCGTATCCGCGGGAATCAGCCAGATGCGGCAATGCGTAGAATATGTCCTTGTGTAC
>CAMQOJ010000297.1 GCA_947003375.1 uncultured Lachnospiraceae bacterium | reverse complement strand
TGTTTATTGCTATTCCCTCTATTTCCATTATAATATCTCTTAAAAAGAAAATCAACTGTTGTCTAATAAAAAAGTGCTGTCCAGTAAGAAACAGTTGTACAAAAATGAAGTAATGTCAAGAAAGGCAAGGGCGTTTTTATGGAAAAAGAGAAGAAGGACAATTCTTTCATGATGCGGCTCTCCACCCTCATCGTGGATAAGCGGAAGGGCTTCTACCTGGTCTTCATCCTGTTGATTCTGTACAGCGTGCTCTCCATGGATAAGGTGAAGGTCAACAACGACCTGACATCCTACCTGCCGGATACCACGGAGACCCGCCAGGGGCTGGACCTGATGGATGAGCAGTTCCTTACATACGGCACCGCCCGTATCATGGTCTGCAATGTGACCTATGAGGAGGCAGAAAGGCTCTCGGAAGAGCTCCGGGAGATGGACGGGGTAGCGATGCTGGACTTCGAGGACACGGAAGAGTACTACCACGATATGGAGGCCCTGTTCAAGGTGACTTTTGACGGGGAGGCGGGAGACCTGGCGGCACAGGAGCATCTGGACAGCGTGCTGGAGGCCCTGTCCGGGTACGATGTGTACTATTCCTCGGACATCGGCCAGGAGGAGCGGGACGCGGCGGATCTTGGCAATGACATGATTGTCATCTTGCTGCTGGCAGGGGTGGTCATCGTGGCGGTGCTGCTGTTCACCTCCACCACCTATGCGGAGATCCCCGTGTTCCTGATGACCTTCATCGTAGCGGCCATCCTGAACAAGGGGACCAACTACTGGTTCGGCACCATCAGCTTCGTGACGGATTCCATCGCCGTGGTGCTGCAGCTGGCGCTGGCCGTGGACTATGCCATCATCCTCTGCCACCGATTCATGGAGGAGCACGAGGACAAGGAGGCCAGGGAGGCCGTGATCGTGGCCCTGAGCAAGGCCATCCCGGAGATTTCTTCCAGCTCCCTGACCACGGTGTCCGGCATGGTGGCCATGATGTTCATGCAGTTTAGGATTGGCTATGACATGGGCATCGTGCTGGCAAAGGCCATCGTACTGAGCCTGATCTCCGTGTTCTTCCTGATGCCCGGGCTGCTGCTGACCTTTGCCAAGGCCATAGACCATTCCCATCACAAAAGCTTCGTGCCGAACATCACGGCCGTGGGGAAGTTCTGCGTGCACACCAGGTTCGTCATACCGCCCCTGCTGGTGGTGGCGGTGATCGCCGGGGCGGTGCTTTCCGGCAGGGCGGATTATGTGTACGATGTGAACACGCTGCAGTCCAAGAACATGAGCGAGAACAAATTCTCAGTGGAGATGGTGAACAGGAACTTCGGCACCGTGAACCAGCTGGCGGTCATCGTGCCAGGCGGCGACTATGAAAAGGAGGGACAGCTGCTGCGGGAGCTGGAGCGCCTGCCGGAGGTGGATTCCTGCATGGGGCTGGCCAACATCGAGGCCATGGACGGCTATGTGCTGACGGCCCAGCTCTCCCCCAGGGAGTTCGCCGAGCTGATTGATATGGACATCGAGGTGGCGAACCTCCTCTACTCCGCCTATGCGGTGGACGACAGCAATTACGGGGCGCTGCTGGGCGGCATCAACGAATACAAGGTGCCGCTGATCGACATGTTCCTCTTCATCTACGACCAGAAGGAGCGGGGGAACATCACGCTGGAGGACGACCTGGAGGAGACGCTGACGGATGCCTACTCCCAGATCAGCATCGCAAAAAAACAGTTGCTGGGGGAGCGGTGCAGCCGCTTCGTGCTGGAGCTGTCCGTGCCCTCGGAGGGGGAGGAGACCTATGCCGCCCTGGAGCGGATCCGGGGGGTGGCGGTGAAATATTATGGCGATGAGCAGGTCTACCTGGTGGGCAATTCCACCAGCAACAAGGACCTGAGCGATTCCTTTGTCATGGACAACAATATCATCACCATTCTGACGGCCCTGTTCGTCATGGCGATCCTGCTGTTCACTTTCCAGTCCGCGGGGCTGCCCGTGCTGCTGGTGGTGACGATCCAGGGGAGCATCTGGATGAACTTCTCCCTGCCGTATCTCACGGGAGAGGTGGTGTACTTCCTGGGATACCTGGTGGTGTCCGCCATCCAGATGGGGGCCACGATAGACTACGCTATTGTCATAACCAGTCGGTACATGGAGCTGAAGACCTATATGCCCATCAAAAAGGCGATTGTGGAGACCCTGAACCAGGCATTCCCCACAATCGTCACCAGCGGATCCATGCTGGTGGCGGCGGGTTTCATCATCAGCAATGTGTCCAGCAATGCGGTGGTGGCGGCCATCGGGCTTGCCCTGGGCCGGGGGACATTGACGTCCATCGCGCTGGTGCTGCTGGCCCTGCCCCAGACACTGCTGATTGGCGACATCATCATCGAAAAGACGGCCTTTACCTTAAAGCGCGAGACCAGCAAGCCCCTGCCCACGGGTGGCAGGATCCGCATGACCGGCCACATCAAGGGCTATGTGAACGGCATCATCGACGGGGAGTTCTCCGGCGTGATTGACGGTGAGATGGGGGCCGTGGTGCGGGCGAAGGACAGCGTGGAGCGGCTTCGGGAATATGAAGTGGAGGCCGGGGAGGAGCAGCCCAGGCTGGCGGTGGAGGACGGAGACGCCGGGGAGCCTGGGGATGACCTGCCGGAGGGAGAAGCAGAGGAAGACCTGCGGGGACCCGATGGCGTAGGAGCGGACGGCTTTGCGTGGACATTAGACGGAAGCGGAACAGGCAGAGGCGGAGAGCCGGAAGAAGACGGAGAACAGGAGGCGGCGGATCATGAAGCGTAGCAACAGAAGCAGACGGATGGCATGGATGGCATTGGCGGGCATCCTGGCCCTACAGGACGCGCTGCCGGTATGGGCCGCGGAGCCGACGGCATTCGGACAGCTGATTTCCGGGGACAGCGCCGGGGAGGGGAAGAAACCGGAGAGCGAATACATTAGGATATCCATAGCCACGGAGGAGGATTTGGCCCGGCTGGCCCTGGACTGCCAGGTGGACGCCTGGTCCAGGGATAAGTATGTGACCCTGGAGAACGACATTGTCCTGCGGGAGCATCGCGGCTTGACCATCCCCAGTTTCGGCGGCATCTTTGATGGCGGGGAGCATACGGTTTCCGGTCTGGAGCTTACTGTCGACGGTTCCGCGGTGGGGCTGTTCCGCTATGTGCAGGAGGGCGGCGTGGTGCGGGGCCTTGCCCTGTCAGGAACGGTGGCTCCCGGCGGCAGCAAGAGCCAGGTGGGGATACTGGCAGGAATCAACTACGGCAGAATCGAGAACTGCAGCGTCTCCGGGAACGTGGCCGGGGCGGAGGATGTGGGCGGCATCGCCGGGGCCAACAGGGCCACGGGGGAAATCCGCCGCTGCCAATCCGCAGCCTACGTCACAGGCGACCACTGCGCGGGGGGCATCTGCGGCAGCAACCAGGGGACGATCAACAATTGCCGGAACCTGGGCAGCGTCAATACCCACAGCACGGAGGTGAGCTATAGCATAGAAGACATCACCATGGAGGGGATTGAGGACATTAACAGCGCGAAAAATGTGGCGGTGCACACGGACACGGGAGGGATTGCCGGTTACTCGGATGGGAAAATCTATTATTGCGCCAATTCCGGCACGGTGGGCTATCAGCATGTGGGCTACAATACAGGAGGCATCGTGGGCAGGCTCCACCAGGGCTATCTGCAGAACTGCACCAACACGGGACATGTGCTGGGCAGGAAGGACGTAGGCGGCATCGCGGGGCAGCTGGAGCCTTTCCTGGAGATTCAGTACCTGAACGACAAGCTGGGAGAGCTGGACAGGGAGACGGAAGTGTTCTTCAACCTGCTGGAGGCGGCCCATGAGGACATCAGCGGCTATGGCGGGGAGGCGGCGGAGCTGTCAAGGAGCATCAGCGGTCATCTCAACACCGCTTCCGCGGCGGGCACAGGCCTCACCGGGACGGCAGGTGAGCTGTGGTACATCTACAACCAGGAGCTGACGGGGATTGGCGATGATTTGAGCCGTTTGAACGGGGAGTGGAGGGATCAGGCACAGACCGACAGGGACCAGGCGGAGGCCGGGACGGCAGGAACAGGGACGGATGAATCCGGAATAGAGGGATTCGGAATAGAGGGATTCGGAATAGAGGGATCCGGAATAGAGGGATCCGGGACGGAGGCGTCCGGAATCAACCTCACCGGAGAGGTGTACATCGGAGACATGCAGACAGAGCAGGAATCCGGAGAGGGGAATCCGGCCGGTCAGGAGGGAGCCGGAGGACAGGATTCCGGGGAAAGTGCCGGGGTACCGTCTGAGGGACAGGCGCAGGAGGCTTCGGCTGCACGGACAGAAGCGGAGGATGCGGCGGAACGGGAAGTTAAGCCAAAGGATCCGGCAGAGGGCGAAGAGGCCGGGGCAGATGCCGGGGAAGAGGACGGAGGGCAGAATCCCGGCGGAGGCGCTGACGGAAGCCATATCTTTGAGGGCGATGCAGACCGGCCCGGCTCTGACGAAACAGATCCTGACCGGCCGGATTTCGACAAACCGGACATTGATAAGCCGGATTTTGGCTTCCCCGATTTCGACAAGACAGACATCGACAAGGCAGATATCGAGAAGCTGGGAAAGGACATAGAGAGCTACATGGCGGCCCTGCGCAGGTTCGGCGAGGGCGTGGGCACCCATCTGGGCACCATCACCTCCGCCACCAGCGACCGCAGCGGCGGCATTGGGGACAATCTGCAGACCCTGAACCAAGAGCTGGAAGCGGCGGGGAATGACCTGCTCCGGCTGGCGGAGGTGCTGCAGCAGGGCGGGGACAGGACTTCCGCCGATGTGGACGCCCTGCTGGCCCAGGCCAAGGTGGTGCGCCGCTGCATCAACGAGCTGCGGGACGACCTGTTCCGCTATGAGGGCATCACGGTGGAGGACGCCTCGGACGAGGCCGCAGGCGGCGACCTGGTGAACCTGGGGGCGGAACAGCCTCAGGAGGCCTACTATGACACTACCTCTTTCCAGCAGGGGAAGATTACCCTCTGCATCAATCAGGGGACCGTGGAGGCGGACACCAATGTGGGCGGCATCACCGGGCTGATAGCCACGGAATACGACTTCGACCCGGAGGACGACATCACCCTCACCGGAGCGGAGAGCTTCCGCATCGAGCAGTCCGTAAAGGCTGTGGTGCGGGAGAGCCGCAATCTGGGCACCATAACGGGCAAGAAAGACTACGTGGGGGGAGTCGTGGGTAAGGCGGATTTCGGCGCGGTGATCTCCTGCGAGTCCTACGGGGCGGCGGAGAGCACGGGAGGGAGCTTTGTGGGCGGCATCGCCGGTTCCTCGGACTACTGCGTCAGGAGCTGCTATGCGATGGGCCCTGTGTCCGGGGAGACCTATGTGGGCGGCATCGCGGGCCGGGGCTGCGACATCTTCTACAGCTATGCCTACCCGGAAATCGATTGCTCCGGAGAGAGGGCAGGCTCTGTGGCAGGGTGGCTTCGGGAAGAGGGAATCCTCTGGGGGAACTATTATGTCCAGGGGAACGTGCCCGGCGTGGATTCCGTGGGCTACGAAAGCGGCGCTGCGCCCCTGCCTTATGAGGAGTTCTGCCGCCTGGAGGGCGTGCCGGAGGCGTTCTCGGAATTCACGGTGAGCCTGCAGGCGGATGGCCGGGAGCTGGCCT
>CAMQOJ010000296.1 GCA_947003375.1 uncultured Lachnospiraceae bacterium | reverse complement strand
TCTCCACATAGGGGAGGAAGGCGTCCTGCTGGGCCTTATTGAAGCGGTGTATCTCGTCCACGAAGCAGAGGGTGCGGGTGCCGTAGGCCCGGTTCTCCTCCGCCTGCTTCATGATCTCTTTGATTTCCTTGATGCCGCTGGTGACGGCGCTGAAATTCACGAAGCCCGACCTGGTGCGGCCCGCGATGATCCGAGCCAGAGTGGTCTTGCCCACGCCGGGAGGCCCCCAGAATATCATGGAGGGTACGATGTCCTTCTCCAGCATCTGCCGCAGGATCTTCCCCTTTCCCAGCAGATGCTCCTGGCCGATATAATCCTCCAGATTCCGGGGGCGCATCCTGTCCGCCAGGGGCGCGTAAGCCGCTGCGCCGGGCGGGGGAGATGCCTCCCCTGTCATATCAAAAAAAGAAAGCTGTTCCATGGATCCTCCTATGCGCTGTTGCTTCCGTTCAGGCTGTAGAGCCGCTGGCTTGACATCGTCCGCGGTATCTGGTATCTATTATGTAGGCCGGCAAAAGCGCTTCCTGTATTTATACTGCTTAACGATTTCACTTGCCGTGAAACCAGACTGCATAACGCTGACTGGTTCATTCGCATGATTACATTAGGCAGCATTCAGCGTTATGCAGTATAAGGTATCACATTTGCCGACAAAAAGCAAGAACAGATGTTCTAAAAAGGACAGATAGGAGAGGGAGATGAAACTATTATTCAAACAGCGGCTGTTTTCCTGGTTCGACAGCTACGACATCTACAGGGAGGACGGCGGCACGGCCTACACGGTGCAGGGACAGCTCTCCTGGGGGCATTGCCTGAAGATTTTCGATCCCCAGGGCAATGAAATCGGCACGGTGAAGGAGCGGGTGCTGACATTCCTGCCCAAATTCGAGCTGTACATGGGAGACCGTTACATAGGCTGTATCAGCAAGGAGCTTTCCTTCCTGAAGCCCAGGTATGAAATCGACTGCATGGGCTGGCAGGTGGAGGGGGATTTCATGGAGTGGGACTACCGGGTGACGGACAGGGCGGGGCGCTGCGTGGCCACAGCGTCCAAAGAGCTGTTCAACTGGACGGACACCTATACGATCGAGGTGGGCGACCCCGGTGACGCCCTGGCGGCGCTTATGCTGGTGCTGGCCATAGACGCGGAAAAATGTTCCGAAAAATAGGGGGAGGTATCGTACCAATGCAGAGAATGATGAGAAACAGACAGATAGTGGCGCTGCTGGTGGCGGTAGCTCTGCTCCTTACAGCCTGTGGGTCTTCGGCATCGGCAGCGGCCATGTCCCTGGCAAAGGCAGAAGGAACCGTGGGCATTGCGGACGGGGACGGCAAGAGCGTCCCTGTGTCAGAGGACAGGAGCCTGTACAGCGGCTACCAGGTGGGGACGGAGGCAAAAAGCCATGCCTGGATCAGCCTGGACGATGTGAAGCTGGTGAAAATGGACGAGGAAAGCGCCATCGAGCTTCGGAAGGAGAACCGGAACCTGGAAATCTTCGTGAATTCCGGGCAGCTTTTCTTCAATATCACGGAGCCGCTGGAGGAGGACGAGACGCTGGATATCCGTACCTCCACCATGACAGTGGGCATCCGCGGAACCTGCGGGTGGGTCAGCGTATTGGAGGAAGGCCATATGCAGGTCTGTGTTCTGGAGGGGAAAGTACACTGTGAAGTGACGGATCCTGTGTCCGGCCAGAGCGCGGAAGCCGAGGTGTCCGCAGGCGAGAGGGCCGATCTGTATATCCGGTCGGAGGAAGGGGAGGACGCAGCCTGCGAGATCGTGAAGAGCAAGATTTCCAGGGCCGACATACCTGATTTTGTGCTGGAGGAAGTGGATCTGGAGGCTCTGGGGACGGAGCTGGCCGAGGAGCCGGAGGAGACCGGCGAGGAGACGGCAGAAGAGCCGCAGGAGACCGCGGAGGCGCCGGAAGAGGAGACGGTGGAAGAATCCGGGGAGCCCGCCCGGGAGGCGGATGGCACCCTGGAGCAGATACTGGAACTGTCGGAATATGAAAGCTATGGTTCCGCAAGGGGCGGCGTGATGCCTGTCAAGAAAGACGGCTTGTGGGGGGCGGTCAATTACCGCAATGAGGTGATCGTGCCCTTTGCGTATAGCAATTTCCAGGCGCCGGATGACAGCGGGAATTTCGTGATGGTGGATGCGGAGCAAAATTACTATACCCTGTTCGACCCTCAGGGGAATGTCCTGTACCAGGGAGACCAGCAGGTGCGGGCTTCCGGCGGAATGTATATCGTCCTGACGGAAGGGGACGAGGAAAAGGAGATCGCATATTACAGGACGGATGGGACATTGGTGCAGTCCCTGCCTGCGAATGAGTTCTGGGCGGTCATAAACGGCTTTTACGATGGGATATCCCTGGTATATTCCAGTGAGAGTGACGAAACCTATGTGGGGGAGGAGGGCGTTGGCTACTCCTATGAAGTCGGCACGTTCCAGGTAGGGGAAGTGGATACGGAGGGCAATATCGTCTGGCATGAAGATCCCATGTACGGAAGGTATCTTGCCGAAAATGAGGAAGCATACCAGGAGGCTGTGGAATGGGCGCGCGTCCATGGCAGCAACGGGACGGCGGGCGCGAGCACCTATCTGAACAGAATGCCTATGAGCACTACGAACCACGGCTATTACGTGGCGGGGAACTATTACGGGGAGGCCGGATGGATAGCCATGTGCACGGACGCTTATGAATTCCTGGGAGAATGCAATCTGTGGTGCGCGGAGCCGGATGCGGAAAAGGGGTTCGTGTACTCGGAGAACTATGACGGTGAGGATAACAGCTTCCGCAGCTTCTACCACGACGGCGCCTATTTCTGCAACTACGGCTCCAACATGGTGTGGACTGTAGGAGAGCGGGACGTATTGGTGGACTTTGCCCTGCATCCGGGCATGACCTTTGAAACGGCGGACAACCGCATCGTGAAGGCCGTGTATGACCAGATATACATGAATGACGAAAATTACTGGCTGGTAAAGGATGGGGAAAGATGGGGCTACATAGACCACGACGGACAGGAAGCCGCCATGTTCGAGGACGCAACCGCTTTTTATCAAGGGTACGCGCTTGTCAGGGAAGAGGGGACTGCCTACCTGATCGACGAGACGTTTGAGAAGCTGCAGGAACTGGGAGAAGCGGACTCGGTCAGCACGATAGGGGAACTGTTCGTTGTGACCAGGGGAGATACGAAGTATTTTTACCAGTTGGGGCAATAGAAAGTTTTACCAGCCACTGTTTTTCAGAAAGGTTTTATCAAAATGGTTTTATCAAAATTTAAGGAAAAGACGTTGCAAATAGGCGCTGTCTATGATAAACTGAAAACAGTGGCTATGATAAAAAAATAACAATCATATTCAAAACACTAGTTGGAGGGAAAACAAATGGCAAAGAAAGTAGTATTAGCCGGTGCCTGCCGTACCGCTATCGGCACCATGGGCGGCACCCTGAGCACCACCCCCGCCGCAGAGCTGGGCGCGATTGTAATCAAGGAAGCCCTGAACAGGGCAGGCGTGAAGCCCGAGGCTGTGGATCAGGTGTACATGGGATGCGTCATCCAGGCGGCCCAGGGACAGAACGTGGCCCGTCAGGCATCCATCAAGGCGGGACTGCCCATCGAAGTACCGGCTGTCACCATGAATGTGGTATGCGGCTCCGGCCTGAACTGCGTGAACCAGGCGGCTCAGATGATCATGGCAGGAGATGCCGATGTGGTTGTGGCAGGCGGCATGGAGAACATGTCCATGGCTCCCTACGCGGTTCCTCAGGCCCGTTACGGCTACAGGATGAACAACGGCACCCTGGTGGACACCATGATCAAGGATGCCCTGTGGGACGCTTTCAATGATTACCATATGATTACCACCGCTGACAATATCTGCCGCGAGTGGGGTCTGACCCGGGAGGAGTTGGACGAGTTCGCGTTAAAGAGCCAGCAGAAGGCCGAGGCGGCTCAGAAGTCGGGCGCATTTGATGCCGAAATCGTTCCCGTTCCCGTGAAGAAAAAGAAAGAGACAATCGAGTTCAAGGTAGACGAAGGGCCTCGCGCCGGATCCACTATCGAAGGCCTGCAGAAGCTTCGTCCTATCAACAAGGACGGCTTCGTCACCGCAGGCAACGCTTCCGGCATCAATGACGGTGCCGCTGCCATCGTTGTCATGAGCGAGGAGAAGGCCAAGGAGTTGGGCGTGAAGCCTATGGCTACCTTCGTGGCAGGCGCTCTGGCGGGCGTGCGTCCCGAGGTCATGGGCATCGGTCCTGTAGCCGCCACGAAGAAAGTAATGGCCAAGACCGGCATGAAGATCGAGGACTTCGACATCATCGAGGCCAACGAGGCATTTGCCGCTCAGTCCGTGGCAGTGGGCAAGGATTTAGGGATAGATGTAGACAAGCAGCTGAACCCCAACGGCGGCGCCATCGCTCTGGGACATCCCGTGGGCGCTTCCGGATGCCGCATCCTGGTGACCCTGCTCCATGAGATGCAGGCCAAGGGCGCGAAGACCGGCCTGGCTACCCTGTGCATCGGCGGCGGCATGGGCTGCTCCACCATCGTGAAGATTGAGGACTAAGGACTGATACATGGATATGCAAAAGGGAGAATGGCTCTGGGTTTGAGGCATTCTTCCTTTGCTGGAACCTGTTAAAACTGCATCGGCTTGGTACTGGCCGGGCTAATGCGGAACTGGAAAACAGCAGAAGCCCGTCCAGTGCCCAGAAAACTTAGGGACGCATCATTAAGCGGCCGGAAGTTTTCTGCCAAGCTTGGTACTGGCCGGGCTAATGCGGAACTGGAATAAGGAGATTAGACATGGAATTTGTATTGTATGAGCAGAAGGGTACATACGCCATCCTCACCATCAACCGTGAGAAGGCCCTGAACGCCCTGAACTCCGCCGTGCTGGAGGAGCTGGACAAGACCATCGACGGCATCGACCTGCAGACCGTGCGCTGCCTGATCGTCACCGGCGCGGGACAGAAGTCCTTCGTGGCCGGAGCCGACATCGGGGAGATGAGCAGCCTGACCAAGGCAGAAGGAGAAGCCTTCGGCAAGAAGGGCAATGATGTGTTCCGCAAGCTGGAGACCCTGCCCATCCCGGTGATTGCCGCGGTGAACGGCTTCGCTTTGGGCGGTGGCTGTGAGATTTCCATGAGCTGCGACATCAGGATCTGCTCCGACAACGCGGTGTTCGGCCAGCCCGAAGTGGGACTGGGCATCACCCCCGGCTTCGGCGGCACACAGAGGCTGGCCCGCCTGGTAGGGGCCGGCATGGCGAAGCAGATGATCTACACCGCCCGCAACATCAAGGCGGACGAAGCCCTGCGGATCGGCCTGGTGAACGCGGTCTACACCCAGGAGGAGCTGCTTCCCGCGGCGGAGAAGATGGCAGCAGGCATCGCGAAGAATGCCCCCATCGCCGTGAGGAACTGCAAGAAGGCCATCAACGAGGGCCTGGACATGGACATGGACGAGGCGATTGTCCTGGAGGAGAAGCTCTTCGGAGCCTGCTTCGAGACAGAGGACCAGAAATACGGCATGGCTTTCTTCCTTGACAAGAACAAGGAGAAGGTGAAGGAGCCTTTCAAGAACTGCTAAGCAGGGGGAGCCTATGGACAAGAAGAAAAGGCTATACTGTCTGATAGTAGGCATTCTCTGTTTTGTGGGAGCCGCGGTGGTGTAC
>CAMQOJ010000295.1 GCA_947003375.1 uncultured Lachnospiraceae bacterium | reverse complement strand
AGAACGGCTTCGGCAATCTGAAATGGTACACGGACGACGGTTATTCCGGGGCGAAAGTCAGCGGACTTGTAACAGCTTCATTTTTATTGCGGCCGGGAACGCAGCAGCGTTGACAAAGAACCGTCCATAAAATATACTGAAATACAGAGAGAAAGGAGGGCTATTACATGAGCCAAGTCATCGAAGCAATCAAGAACCGCTGCTCCACAAGAGGATATACAAAGGAGGCGTTGAGCGACGCACAGATCAACGCCCTGATACAGGCCGGGCTCCAGGCGCCCACGGCGGCCAACCGGCAGGAAGTGCATTTCACCGTGCTGAAAGGAGACAACCCCATCTTACTGGAGCTGGAAGACGAGAAGAACCGTCTGCGGGACATCGTTTCCCCCACCCACAACTTTTACTACGAAGCGCCCACCGTGATGATCCTCAGCGCCGACAGCACCTACAAATGGGGTTCCCTGGACGCGGGCATCGCCGTGGAGAACATGGCCCTGGCGGCGGAAGGCCTGGGGCTGGGGAGCCTGATCATCGGCTGCATCCTGGACGCGATGCAGGGGGAGAAGAAGGCGCATTTCGCCGCTGCCCTGGACTTCCCCGCGGACTATGAGTACAAGATTGCCATCGCTTTCGGGCATAAGGCGGTCACCAAGGAGCCCCATACCTACGATGCCGATGTGCAGGTCACTTATCTGTAAGCGGAACCCTCGCTTTCCGGCGCTTCCACAAGGTGTCGGGAAGCGGCATTCAGGCTTTCGCCATTTGGGGAGCAGATGTCGGATAGTGCGCGGCTTAAGAACGAATCAAGAAGAAATTCAGAAAAGCTTTACTGCCATTGGAACGTGCAAAACAGCGTGCAGCCAATGAAATGAAAAAGCAGAACGGGCGCCGACAGCATAACAGGCAACGACGCAAATCATAACCGAATAAGTTACACAGCGTCAGAGCGTATAGAAAACAATCTATGCGCTCTACTCTATTTTGGGAGCTACTACCAGTCCCCCAGTCCCTAAAGCGCAGGGCATCCGCTATCAGCGGCAATCAAACCAATCTGAAACAAAAAATTTCCAAATTTTTTAAAAACGGCATTGACAAACCGATCCAAATCGTCTATAGTGTACTTATCGATTAAGTACGCTAGCTACAATCGATACGTATCAGATGTAACATGCACACGGACTGCAGTGCCGTTTTGCCATTGGCTTCGGCTAAGGCATTGACAAACACGCTTTGGCAATCGCTTTCGCAAAAAAGCCCTCCAAAGCAACGCCCCTGGACCCCGGGAGCACATCCGGCAGATGCGCACAGAAAGCTTTCTATGACAAGAGCAGGAGAACAAAATGGAAATCCTTATCAGCAACAGCAGCGATAAGCCGATCTACGAGCAGATCTGTCTCCAGATCAAGAGCCAGATCATGAACGGCTCCCTGGCCCCGGGCGAGGCCCTGCCCTCCATGCGGGCCCTGGCAAAAGACCTGCACCTGAGCGTCATCACGGTGCAGCGGGCCTACGAAGACCTGACCCGGGACGGCTTCATCGAGACAGTCTCCGGCAAAGGCAGCTTCGTAGCGCCCCAGAACCGGGAGTTCATACAGGAGGAACAGCTGCGCCGGGCGGAGGAGCTGCTGCAGAAGGTAGCGGAGATCGGCAAGGCCCACGGAATCGCCTACGAGCAGATGGCCGGCATCCTCAGGCTTTTCTACGAGGAATGACAGGCACAGACGCCGGACTCCAAACTCAGACGCAGAACCACCGGCGGAACCGCATACAGCAAAAAGGCCGCATACCGGCAGAGGAACCCGCCAGGGAACCCATAACAGGGCAGCTTTTGCCCTTACCCACCACAGACAGGAGGACATCACCATGGAAGAAAACAGCATTTTAGTCAGGGATCTGTGCAAGACATTCCCCGGCTTCACCTTAGACCATGTCTCCTTTCGCGTACCGAAAGGAAGGATTGTAGGCTTCATCGGCGAGAACGGCGCCGGGAAGAGCACCACCATCAACCTGATATTGAATGAGCTGACCAAGGACAGCGGCGAAATCCAGCTCCTGGGCATGGAGCACACTGCCCGCTCTGCCAGGGAAGACGTTGGCGTCGTATTCGATGAGTGCACCTTCCACGACGTGTTCACGGCGGCCAACCTGGAGAAGATGCTCTCCGGCATCTACCGCAGCTGGGACAGCGCCCTCTATCGCCAATACCTGCAAAGGTTCCGGCTCCCGGAGAACCAGCCCGTGGGCTCCTTCTCCAAGGGGATGAAGATGAAGCTCTCCATCCTCTGCGCCCTGGCCCACAGGCCGAAGCTGCTGATTCTGGACGAGGCCACCACGGGGCTGGATCCTGTGGTGCGGGACGAGATTCTGGATCTGTTCCTGGAATTCATCCAGGACGAGGAGCACTCCATCTTCTTTTCCTCCCACATCACCTCGGACATCCAGAAAATCGCGGATTTCGTCATCCTGATCCATCAGGGCCGGATCGTCTTCGAGGAGCAGAAGGACGACCTGGTGTACCATTACGGCATCCTGAAATGCGGGAAAGAACGGTTCGCCTCCCTCTCTCCCGACGACTATATCACTTACCGGGACACGAAGCTGTCCATGGAATGCCTGGTCCGGGACAAGGAGGCGGCAAGGCGCAGCTATCCGGACGTAATCGTGGACAACGCCAGTTTGGAGGACATCATGCTTTTCTATATCAAAGGAGGGGTACCATGCGAGGACTGATTTATAAGGAATTCACTGTTTTCTGTAAATGTATTGATAAAAAGCTGATACTTATAGCGGCAGCCTTTTCTCTTCTGCTGCTGTGCAAAGCCGGTTATTACGGGGGGCTGATGGCCTCCGTCCTGCTGGCCATGACCGTGGGCATGCAGAATGTCATGAGCTTCGTCAGCGACGACAAGGCCCGCTGGCAGAAATATCAGATGGCCCTGCCCATGAGCGACATGTCGGTGGTGGCCAGCAAGTATATCTCCGTGCTTTGCACCCTGGGCATCAGCCTTTTGGGCGCCGGGGCGCTGAACCTGGCCTCCTCGGTGCTGTACCGGAACTTTGACCCTGTCGTCTGGGGCCTGGGAGCCTTCGCGGCGGTGTTCCTCCCGCTGATGTGGACGGGGGTGTGTCTGCCGCTGACCTATTGGTTCGGGGTGCAGTCCGCACAGGTCATGGGGATGCTCATCGTGGTTCCGGTATTTTATTTCATCAAATACTTCGAGGACGGCTCCGGGTTCTCCGCGATGGCGGCTTCCCTCTCCTCCTATCTCTTCCTGGCGGGGGCTGTGACAGTCGCGGCTTTCGGGGTATCCCTGCTGATCAGCGCGGCGGGATATGCCAGGCGGAAATAAGAAGCTGAAGTAAAGAGGCTGGCCGCAGAAGTAGGAAATGATTTGGATTCCCTTTCCGGAAGTGCAGAAAAACGCCGCAGCTCCCATCCCGGTTTCGGATGAAGGTTGCAGCGTTTTTGTATTTCCGGCAGGGACGCTTTTCGCGAGGGCAGAGGAGCTGAACTCTGCTGTCAATCCCTCTGTCATGGTACGCAGAATCCTCTCTGCCGCCCGCATATCCCTATCAGCAGGTAGCCCCGCCCTTCACTTTCTTCTCCAGCACCGCGGACTTGTCGATCTGGGCGTGGAGCAATTTATCCTGTACATAGTCAAATCCCAGACGGTTCACCGTATCCGCGAAGCGCTCGCCGGTGATACCCTCGTCCCGGAAGAACAGGATGGCCCGCTCTATGGTATCCAGCACTTCCTCCTCGCTGGTGAACAGCTTATCCAGGGGACGGCCGTTGGCGATTTTCTTGCCCCATCTGCCGCCGATGTAGATTTTGCAGCCGTCCATGTACTCCTCGGTGACGCCGAAGGGGCATTTTCCCTTGCAGCGCCCGCAGCCGTTGCAGGCATCCGCGTCCACTTTCAGGCAGCCGTCCTCCACCTTGGCAATCTTGACAGGACAGGCAGTCTCCACCTGGCATTTCCCACAGCCCTTGCACTTGGAATAGTCGAACAGCGGCACCCTCTGTCCCACAATCCCTAAATCGTTCAAATCGGGCTTCACACAGTTGTTGGGGCATCCTCCCACGGCTATCTTGAACTTATGGGGCAGGGTCACGCCATGATACCCCTTGTAGAACCGCTCGTGAATCTTCTCGCTCAGGTCAAAAGTATCAATCAGGCCGTACTGGCAGGTAGTTCCCTTGCAGGAAACCACAGGGCGCACCAGAGAGCCTGTGCCGCCGGTCTCCAGGTTATGCTCCGCCAGGAAAGCGATCAAAGCATCAATGTTGGCATAGGGCACCCCCTGAATCTCCATGGTGAGACGGGTAGTCATGGTGATCTCCCCGCTGCCGAAACGCTCCGCTCCCTCCGCGATGGCACGATGCTCCTCCGTGGTGATCTTGCCGTTCCTGGTGATCACGCGGACATTGAACACGTCCCCATAGCGCTTATCCTGAAGGCACCCCAGGCCTTTCACCCGCTTGATTTCCTCGGGAGACAGCTTCCCCCCTGCGGGAATCGCCCTCTTGATCACATTAAACGTAGAACCGCCTTCCAGTACACGGGTTTTGGTGAATCCCAGTGCTTTCAGCTTATTCTGGATGAGATACCCTCTCTTGCCCCTGGCGCAGACCAGCAGCAGCTTCTCCGCCTTGTCATACTTCGCGGAAGACTCTTCCGGTCTGGTCAGATCGAACCACTCCCCGCCGGGCAGAGCCGCAGCCGGATGGGCGTCGATAAGGCGATACCCTGCCGCCGCGCCGGAGGCATATTCCGCCGGGGTAAAGGATTCCAGCCGCCCGGTCATCTTGTTCACCAACACCCCGCAGGCCGCCGCAAAAGGATGGATGGCAGTGGAAAAAGGCGGCGCATAGGCAAAGTCCAGAGTCAGGAAATCTTCCACTTTCGCGCCAAAAGAAATCCCCGTGACCGCAATGTCCGCCATCTTATCCACAGCCCCAGCGCCCATGACCTGCATCCCCAGCAGCCTATGGCTCTCCCCATCGGCGATCAGCTTGGTGACGAACATGGCGGAATCCGGATAGTAATGGGCCTTGTCGTCGGTGACGCACAGGGCGGAGATTACCTGGAATCCGGCTGCCCTGGCCTGTTCTTCCGTAAGGCCTGTGCGGGCTGCGTTCAGATGGTCGGACAGCTTCACCACGCCCGTCCCCAGACAGCCCGGATAAGGCGTCTCCTGTCCGCTCAGGGAAAGCGCCAGCGCCCGACCCGCGATATTGGCAGTGGAGCCCATGGCAGACCACTGGGTGCGTCCCGTGATGCGGTTCTTCACCAAAGCGCAGTCCCCCGCCGCATAGATGTCCGGCAGGTTGGTGCGCTGGCATTCGTCCGTGAGGATGCAGCCCCTGTCCATCTCCAGCCCTGTGTCCGCCAGGAATTTCGTGGCGGGACGGATGCCTGCCGCCAGGATGACCATCTCCGCCGGCAGAGTCCCCGCCCCTGTCCGGACGCCGGCGACCCTGTCCTCGCCCACGATGGCGTTCAGCGCCGTCCCGGTGAGGATGCGCATGCCCTTCTCCTGGAGCTTCCGCCGGATATAATCCGCCATTTCGGCATCGAAGATATTGGGCATCAGCTGGGGCGCCATGTCCATCACAGTGACGGAAATCCCCTTTGCCATCAGGTTCTCGGCCACCTCCAGGCCGATGAATCCCCCGCCTACCACAACTGCCCGCTTGCATCCCCGATCCTCGGCATACTTTCTGCAGCCGATGGCATCCTGGGGCGTAC
>CAMQOJ010000294.1 GCA_947003375.1 uncultured Lachnospiraceae bacterium | reverse complement strand
TGCTCATGGACAAGGGGTATTATGTGGGATATCCCGATGCCCTCAATATGATAAAGCCTCTGGACAATGACATGCAGGAAATCGCTACCCAGATCGGCGATATTGTCCGTACCCAGAGCTGGCTTGCGGTTTACGCCAAGGATGAGGCAGAATTCGATGCCATCGTGAACCAGATGATCGAGGATGCCAAAACGGTGGGGCTTGACACACTGATGGAATACAATAAGGCCGCATGGCAGGAAGCCGTGGACCGTGCGGCGCAGTACGAGTGACCAAGGCTGTGACGGAAGGAGCGGTTCATCCGCTCCTTCCGGCTATCCCACAATTTGGCAAGGGGAAACAGAGTTGTCGATGGGATCATGGACGGGAGAATAGGGATGGAGATAACGAGGAGATACGAGACTTCCCTGCCGGCAGGGAGCTTTACGGTGGAGGACAATGAGGATGAGACAAGGTTTTTCCTTTTAAAAGGGTATGCGGACGCGGATTTCCGTGTACGCTTTACAGTGGAGGCGCCCATTGGGGAAACCTACATCATGCTGCCGGCCTGCCTCTATGACGGGAACCGTTTTGAGAGGGTGGAACGGGCCTATCCGCCCATGTTTACAGAGGCGGAGATGGGCCTGGAGGTTCCGGTGCGCATGACGGAGGTCCCGGCCCTGGAGGCCGCGGGGGACTCCTATGTGGATGTGACTACAGGGGATTTGGCCACACCCGGAGCGTGCCTGTGGAGCAGGGCCGGGAAGGAGGCTCTGTTCCTCTTTACGGAACAGGGGTGCCTCGGAAGGAATTACGGCGTGACCCTGGAACAGCGGGGAGACAGGCTGGAGATCATCTTCAGCGCTCCGGCCAGGAGGCGTCAGGTGTACGGTGCGGGCGTGATGCCGGATGCAGAGCGCCCGTTCCCGGTAGAAGAAGGAGATGTAGTCAGGATTCCCCACAGAACGATTCTGAAATCCTGCGCCTCCATTCCACGGATGTACCGGCAGTTCATGGAATGCCAGCTGGAGCTGTACCACGGCGAGGTGGCAGCGTCCCTTCCCTTCTCGGAATTCTGGAGGCTGTCGGAGGAAAAGCGGAACCGGGACCACTTCCTTGGGGAGGAGGGCTATTATACGGGATGCGCTTACCGGTCGCCGGAGTTCAATAAATTCGGGGACTGGCAGGCCGGCTGGACCGGCAACGGCATGGACACGCTGGCGCTGATAAGGGAGGGGAACGCGGTTTCCAGAAAGAATTCGGTGAGGACGCTGGAGTTCGCCGCAAGGCATCAGAGCGGAGCCGGTTTTTATTACGGAATCGTGCACAATGGAAAGGTATATCATGACTGTTTCGGGCATTATGAGGAGAGATACAATCTGCTGCTGATACGCAAGCAGGCGGATATGGCATACTTTATCTATAAACAGCTCCAGGCCATGGAGGAGCTGGGGATGGAGATTCCGGAGCTTGTGCAAAGAAGCGCCGAAAAGGCCGCGGATGCTTTGGTGAAGCTCTGGAGGACCTACGGACAGCTGGGCCAGTTCGTCAATGCCGAGACAGGGGAGATCGTGGTGGGCGGTTCCGCCTCGGGGGCAATCGCTCCTGCGGCCCTCTGCGCGGCGGCCCAGGTCACAGGGAACCGGGAATACCTTAAGGCTGCCGGGGAAATCGCTGAGCATTATTATGAGACGGCCACCTCAAAAGGGATTACCACCGGAGGGCCGGGGGAGATCCTGCAGGCCCCGGATTCCGAGAGCGCCGTGGCGCTGCTGGAAAGCTATACGGTGCTTTACGACGCCACCGGCGATGCCGGATGGCTGGAGATGGCGGAGGATGCGGCGGCCCAGGTCAGCAGCTGGGTGGTCTCCTATAATTATGAATTCCCGGCGGACAGCGTGCTGGGCAGGCTGGGCGTAGGCTCTGTGGGCAGTGTGTGGGCCAATGTGCAGAACAAGCATTCCGCGCCGGGCTTCTGCACGTTAAGCGCGGCGGGGTTCCTGAAGCTGTGGAGGGCCACCGGCAAGGAGGGATATCTGGAAATCATGCGCCGTGTGGCAAGGTTCATCCCCCAGGTGGTGGCCCGGGAGGGCTATGGGCTCCTGACCAACGCGGGCGTCCCTATGGAGCCGGGCTGTGCGTGCGAGCGCGTGAACATGTCCGACTGGGAGGGCCTGGAGGGCGTGGGCGGAAATATCTTCGGGCCCTGCAGCTGGCCGGAGGTGAGCATGATGCTGAACTGGCTGGAGGTTCCGGGGGTATACGCCGCTCCCGACAGAGGGATTGTGTGCTGTGCGGACCATATCGAGGCAGCCCTGGAAGAGGATGGGCTGGTGCTTGCCAACCCTACCGATTATGATGCCTGTGTCAAGGTGATGGTGGAGTGGGGGGAGGACAGGGCAAAGCCCCTGGGCCTTGGCTGGCAGGAAAAAATGCGGAGAGTCAGCGTGAAGTCGAAGGAGACGGTAAGAATCCTGCTTGTATCAAAATAGAACAAAGGAGTGCTGCCCGGATGCGCAAATATCATATTCGTTCCGTGCTGCTGCGGTATTTTCTCCTGACAGCGCTGCTGCCGGTGATTGTCCTGTCAGCGCTGTTGTGCATGACACATTACTATAGCAACATCAGGAAAGTGACCCGTGAAAATATGGAGATGCTCTCCGCGGCGGCCTGGACGGTGGAGGAGAGGCTTGCCATGGTGGAGCTGCTTCCCATGGAGCTGTCCGCCGTAAACGGCCAGTCTTCGAAATATTCCAGGGACTCCCTGTGGATGCTGCTGGCGAACATGCAGGAGGATGCAAAATATCCTGTGGAGCCTGAGAACTTTCCGCACTACGTCAGGATCAGGAATATCATGGATCATACCTATTGCGTCAAGTATCAATATATCACAGGATACTATTTTCTGGCCAGGAACGGCAAAATACTGAAATTCGGCATGCCCGATTCGCTGCGACCGGAGGTGGACATGGCCTACATGGAGGAGGCGTTCGGGGAGAAGACGCCGGGCTATGTGTACAAAGGCTGCGGAGATCTCTATACGCTCTCCACCAGCAATGCCCAGGACAATGTCATGACCTATGTGGCAGGGATAGAGGGCATGAGCGGACAGGAACCGTTGGCCATCCTGCTGATACAGATTAACGACAAGCTGTTTGAAACCCTGTCCGACACACTGCTGCGGGGCGGCAGCGACCATTATTATGTATTGAGCGGGGACGGTACTGTATTCCAGAGCGACAGCAAAAAGGCGGCCGCAGGAGAGCCGCATCCGGAACTGTCCCATTATCTGAACCGGAGCGCGGCGGAATATGACTGGAGGACACAGACGGTAATCTGCAGCTATGCCATGGAGGATTTCACCATGATCTATACCACGGAAGTGAAGACGTGGCAGCTTATGGGCAATTCCTTCCTGATTATTGGATGCGTGGCCGTCTTCGCCGGCATATACGCATTGCTCATGGCCGTATACAGTACCCGTAAGTTCTCCGCCCCCATCATACGGCTGCAGAAGGCCATGGAGGAGGACGGAAACCTGCAGGTGCCCGGAGACAAAAACGAGGCGATTTATGAGTTCCATGTGCTGAACGAGAAGTATAACGAGCTGCTGAGGACCATCAACCAATATATCCGGGACAAATATGAGCAGGAGCTTCTGATCGTCCGCACCAGGATGAAGGTGCTGGAGGCACAGATCGACAAGCATTTTCTGTACAACACGCTGGAGTGCATCCAGTCCATGGCTTTGCTGAGAGGCGCGGACGATGCGGCCAGAATGGTAAAGGCGCTGGCGGACATGCTCCGCTATACCAGCCAGGTCCAGGAGGCCACCGTGAGGGTCCAGGATGAATTGGAGTATGTGCAGGACTATATCTTCATACAGAGGGCCCGGTTTGGGGAAAAGGTGAACTGCATCGTCAAGGTGGAGCCAAAGTACCTTGGCAGGCGCATCCTGAAAATGTCCCTTCAGCCCCTGGTGGAGAATTCCTTCAAGCATGGCTTCAAGAAGGCCAGGGGGATGTACCATATCTATATCTCCTGTGTGGAGACGGAGGGAAAGCTGCAGCTGAGGGTCAGCGACAATGGCGTGGGAATGGATTCCCAGCGCCTGGGCGTGGTGCGGAACAGATTCTGTGTGGAGGAGGAGAGCAGCGGAGGAATCGGCCTTGGAAACGTTGAAAAGCGCATGAAGCTCTATTTTGGCGGAGACGCAAGGATCTGGATTGAATCCATACCCGGGGAGGGGACAGTGGTGACGCTGGAATTTCCCTCCGAAGCCTGGAGCCAGGGGGAGGATGTTACATGATGTGCCGATATGTGATTGTGGAAGACGAGTTCATGGTGCGGGAAGGCATCAAAATCAAGATGAAGCGCACCGGGCTGGAGCTGGAGCTGGCGGGGGAGGCTGACAACGGCGCGGAAGGACTGGAACTGATATTGGAGCAGAAGCCGGAACTGGCGCTGGTGGATATGCAGATGAACGGCGGGGACGGCGTCACGCTGATGCGGAACCTTCGGGAAGCGGGGGGGGAAACCGAGATTATCATCATCAGCGCGTTCACGGAATTCGCCTACGCCCAGGCAGGCATACAGAACGATGCGTGCGGCTATCTGGTCAAGCCTTTCTCGGAGGAGGAGCTCCGGGAAGCGGTTCTGATTGCCATGGGCAAGATGCAGAAGAGGACGGACAGCGAGTGGGAGGAGCTGGAGAGCGAGAAAAGGGTGCTGCTGCGCTATCTGATGGGGGTTCCCGTGGATCTCCAGCCACAGTTCGAGAGGATTCGGATCGACGGGGAATACGGATGGTTCCTGGTGGCGGAGGTCTCGGTGGGAAGCGGGAATCTGGAGATGGAGAAGCCGGAAGGATGGAAGGAGATGGTCTGTCTGGACATGCCCGGAATGCCCGGCAGGAAGCTGGTGGTGGGATATTCCGGGGAACGGATCGGGCAGCAGGGCCGGGAGGCTTTCGCGGCGGCGCTGCATACAGCGGATACGGTGGGAATCAGCCTGGTCTGCCGGGATATGGGCAAGCTGTACGGCGCACGCCTGCAGGCCCGGGAGGCCAGGAGGGATGTGCCTCTGGGGCGCAGCGGAATCTGCCATTATACAGAGGGATTAAAAACCGGGAAAATGGACAAGGCCCTGGCGGACAGGCTGAGCTTTGCCCTGGAGCGATGTGACAGGGAGGAGTTCTACAGGTTGGCAAAGGAGTATGACCGGGAGCTGAGAGGGCAGGGAAGAAGCGCCAACTGGATGATTCAGGCCTACCGCGGATTCTATGAGGACGCCATGCCGGATAAGGAGGGGACGGAGGAAAGCCTCCCCACCCTGCAGAAATTCGACTATCTGGTCCAGGAGTGCGAGGCGGATGAAGAGCTGCCGAAGCTCATCTGGGATTTCCTCTGGGACTCCCTGCAGGGACAGAAGGAGGAGGGCGGGGATTCCGCAGACGTCTTCATGCAGATATGCGCTTATCTGCAACGGCATTTTGCGGAGGAGCTGTCGCTGGATTTGGTCAGCGACCTGTTCCATCTCAGCCCGGGCTATGTGAGCCAGATGTTCACGAAACGGCTGGGGGTTTCCTATGTGAACTATATCACCCGGCTCAGGATTGAGCATGCCTGTCGGCTGATACGGGAGACCGAGCTGAACAATTCTGCCATCGCTGCGCGCTGCGGGTATCGTGACGTGAAATATTACTATAAAGTCTTCAAAAAGACGAAAGGGAAGACGATTCAGGAGTACAAAAAAGAAATCAGAAAGAAGGAGAG
>CAMQOJ010000293.1 GCA_947003375.1 uncultured Lachnospiraceae bacterium | reverse complement strand
CAGCCAGTCATGCCGTTTATCCGGTTTTTGGGCAAGATTTAATCGCTACATATATTATAGATACCGGAAAGAGAGGCATCCCCATGGATTTTTATCAGAAAATGGCCCTTGTCTGCGGGCGCATCCCGGAGGGCCGGGTGGCAACCTACGGGCAGATTGCCCTTCTGTGCGGCAAGCCCAGGAACGCCCGCCAGGTGGGCTACGGCTTAAAGCGCGGCCTGGTCAGGACCCCGGACGGGAAACCCGAGGACATCCCCGCCCACCGCATCGTCAATGCAAAAGGCCTGCTGGCCGGGGCCGTCTATTTCGACACCCCTGACCTGCAGAAGCTCCTGCTGGAGGCGGAGGGCGTGGAGGTGAAGCGGACGGAGGAGGGCTGGAAGGTGGACCTGAAGCGCTATGGCTGGGCCAACACCCTGGAGGACGCTGTCTTCGGCCTCCCGGAATAGGCCCCCTGCCCCTTCCGGATTCTGTTCCCAAATTTTGCGTCTGCCTCCGGATTTTGCCCCTGCCTCTGGATTTTGCCCCTGCCTCCGGATTTTGCCCCTGCTTCCGGATTGCGCCTACTTCCGGATTTTTCGTCTGCCTCCGGATTTTGCGTCTGCCGTCTCAGGAAAGGCGGAAGGCCAGCCGATATAGAAGGTAGAAAGAAAGCAGAAAACAAGTTACAGAAATATGGGAGGGACGCACATGAACGATATGACTCAGATGCTGCACACCATGGAGAACACCCTGCGCCTGCAGAACCGGGCCAGGGCCGAGAGAAGGGCCCGGAAGGCGGAGGAGGAGAAAAGGGAATTCCAGGAAAAGCTCATGCGCGCTGCAGCCAGCAAGATGGAGCTGGACGGCCTGGCATCCAAAGCCAAGGGCTCGGAGGACGCGGTTCAGCGCGACCAGCTCATCGGCATGATGGGGACAGGCTCCATGTTCTGAAAGCCGAAAGCCTCTTTGTCCCAGTGCGGGCTCTGCAGGGTCTGTCAACCCTGCGGGGCCACTGTCTCACAGAATCAATAAATCCTGTTCGTACAGCGTCTTTAAGTCCAGCCGCCTCTGGCGGTCGCCGAACTGTATGAGGACCTGGGTCTTCCCTTCCTCCACGATGACGCCCTCCCCGAATTTCTTATGTCTCACAATCAGCCCCTGCCCGATGGCATCGCGGAATTTCCGGTATTTCATCTGGGCGAACAGTTCCGTACGAAAAGCCGACTTCCTGTTCAGGCCGAAGACCGACAGCATGTCCTTCGCCCGGGTGATGGCCACATAGAACAGACGGCGCTCCTCCTCATACGTCTGCCGCTCCTTCTCGTCCATATCCGACTCCCGCTCCGGCACTGCCTCCGGAAAGATTCCGTCCGCCACGTCCATCAGATAGACCCTGTCGTACTCCAGGCCCTTGCTGGCGTGGATGGTGGAAAGGAGGAAGCAGCAGCCCGCGTCATACGCTTTCTCCTCGATGATCCTGCGCAGCACGTCCAGCCGTTCCACCAGGCCCTGAGGGCTGTCCTCATAGTGGGCGATGGCCCTGAGGATGGTAAGCTTCCCGTCGCTGATGCCCGCCCGCTTCAGATAGTCCCGATACCCCATCTCCTGGGCAATCCGATCCAGAGCCGCCTCCGCCGAGTCCGACAGCAGGCTCCTGAACTGCAGCCGCACCGCCCTGCAGCTTTGTTCCGTCTTTTCCTCCAGATTGCCGAAGCGGATTGCGGCCTCCAGGACCTCCATGTCCTTTTTCTCACTGATTTCGCAGATGCGCAGCGCCGCCTGCTTGTTGATATAGGAAGACATCTTGTAGTATATCTGCAGGAACAGTTCCGTGTCCTTCGGATTCCGTGCGAAGAGGATGATGTTCCGGATGTCCTGCACCACCCGGTGGGTGAAGAAGACCATGTCCGCGTTGCGGATTCTGTAGGGAATGCCCCGCCGCTCCAGAAGATTCACCAGGGGCAGGGCGCTCTCATTGTCACGGTAGAGGACGGCGGTCTGTATCCTGCACTCCTCTGCCACTTTGGCCAGGTAGGTATACTGGGCGCCCCGGCCTTTCAGGGGAATCTCCCTGATGTCCGCCCCGGCAGGCCTGGACGCTTTCATGTGCTTGGCATGGCGCAGGACATTTTTCTGGATAAAGCAGTCCGCCGCCTCCACAATCTGGGCGCAGGAGCGGAAATTCTCCTCCATCAGGAGCACCCTGGCCCCGGGATGCTCCTGCTCAAAGGAGAGCAGGGCCTGGGGATAAGCCGCCCGGAAGCCGTAGATGCTCTGGTCCTCATCCCCCACCAGGAACAGGTTGTCCCGGCCCCCTGCCAGCCTGCGGATGATCGCATGCTGGATCCTGGAGGTGTCCTGGGCCTCATCCACGCAGATATAGGGATATCTTTTCCGGAAATACGCCAGCGTCTCCGGGCTCTTTGCCAGGATGTTGCCGGCGTAGAGCATCTGGTCGTCATAGTCCATCAGGCCCCGGGCCCGCAGCCCCTCCCGGTAGAGCCTGTAGATCTCCGCTATGCGCCAGTCGCTCTCCTGCTCCAGCTTTTTGATTTCCGCCGCATCCAACATGCTGTTCTTGATGTAGGTGATCAATGTCCGGATTCCCTTCAAATCCCCCTCCGTGGCATAGCCGCCCTCCACCCTCTGATAGATGGCGGAAAGCATTCCGGCGATGCTCTTTTCGTCTGTCACAAGGGAGAAGGGATTCTTTCCTATGGATTGACTGTAATAGTCAATTATCTTGGCGCAGACGCCGTTGATGGTGCGAAACTCCATGCGCCTGCCAATCTCCTCCCCGAAGCGCTCCGCGAACCGGGCCGCCATGTCTCTCGTGGCGGCCACGGTGTAGGTCAGGGTCAGGATATTCTCAGAGGGTATCCCCGCGCAGTGTATCATGTAGCCCAGCCTGGTCACCAGGACGGTGGTCTTGCCGCTGCCGGGGACGGCCAGCAGCAGGACGGGGCCCTCCACCGCGCGGACGGCCTCCGTCTGCTGGGCGGTGAGGCGGATATGGAATCTGTCACGGAATTCTTCGTATGTCATCACAGGGCGCCTGCTCCTTACGTTTTATAATTCTATGTAAACGGCATTTATACTGGGCACCGGTTAAATTTGCAGTGCGCCCCGACTGCAGACCGCCAGCCAAGCACTTTCCCGGGGGCACCACTGTAAATCCTGGCGGTCTGCAGTATAATTCCTGCCAGCCACATAGCACAGCCGGTCATGCCGTTTATCCGGTTTTGGGCAAGATTTAATCGCTACATATATAATTTAGCATTTTCTCCCACAATGTCAATGTTGGTTTCCATATTTTATGCCCGGATTTTGTGCTTCCCCAAACCGCTGTTTTATGCTATACTAATCCAGACATGCATACAGTCAGATAGTACAGCAAAGGAGGCCCCGGGCCGATACGGGACGATCAGATGATACAGAAAGAAAAACTTTCGCAGTTCTACTTTTCCCAGTACAGGGACTGCGCCAAAGCTCTGAAAAAGAAGAACAATGAGGGAAAAAAGACATATGTGGAGCGCCTTGACCGCCTGCTTGCGGAGCTGAAGCGTTCCAGGGAAGGGAAGGTGAGCCAGGCCCACCTGGAGGAATTCCACAGGCAGCTCCGGAACCTGGCCTATTTCGCTTTCCGGGAGAACAACCAGATCGCAATCATGAAAATCCGTGACCTCATCGTAGGCGAGCTGGCGCGCCTGGACGTGGCCAGCCTGAAACCCGAGGAGCAGGAGCTGGTGACCGCAAAGCTTCTGGAATTCCTGCGCGCGGAACAGACCTTCGATATCTGCCAGAAGAGCCTGCGCTCCATTTTAGGCCAATATGTGAACGTGGAGCTGCGGGGCCAGATCATCGACCTGGTGCCCACCAGGCCGGAGACGGAGTTCCCGAAGGCACTGGAGATGTCCAGGAGGTTCATCCTCCACATAGGCCCCACCAACTGCGGGAAGACCTATCAGGCCCTGGAGCGGATGAAGGAGGCGGAAAACGGCGTCTATCTGGGCCCCTTAAGGCTGCTGGCCCTGGAGGTCTATGAGAAGATGAAGGATGCGGGAATCCCCTGCACCATGCTCACGGGGGAGGAGCGCATCTACGAGGAGAACAGCCGCATCATTTCCTCCACGGTGGAGATGCTGGACCTGGACCAGAGATACGACGTAGCCGTCATCGATGAGGCGCAGATGATTGCGGATTCCGACAGGGGCCACTCCTGGACCAGGGCCATCCTGGGCGTGCAGGCGGCAGAGGTCCATGTGTGCTTAAGCCCCTCGGCGGAGGAGGTCGTCACCCATCTGATTGCGCTGTGCGGCGATTCTTTCGAAGTCCACAGATATGAGCGCAAGACCAGGCTGCTCTGCGAGGATGTCCCTTTCTCCTTCCCGGACGATGTGCAGGAGGGGGACGCCCTGATCGTCTTTACCAAGCGGATGGTGCTGGACATCGCGGGACGGCTGGAGCGCAGCGGCATCCAGGTCAGCGTCATCTACGGAAGCCTCCCCCCTGAAATCCGGCGCAGGCAGATCCAGATCTTCGCGGAGGGCAAGACCCGCATCGTCGTGTCCACGGATGCCATCGGCATGGGGCTGAACCTTCCGGTGCGGCGGATCGTGTTCGTGCAGACCACCAAGTTCGACGGCAAGCAGACCCGCCCCCTGAAGACCTCGGAAATCCGCCAGATTGCGGGCCGGGCCGGGCGTTTCGGGCTATATGACACAGGGTATGTGAACGCGGTGGGGGAAGATGGCCTGGCGTTTATCCGTGAGCAATTTTACGAAGACGAGCCCAAGGTGGACCATGTCAGCCTGGGCTTCCCCCAGGTGCTCCTGGACATGGACGAGCCCCTGGACGCGGTGATGAAAATCTGGAAGTCCGTGGAGATAGAGCCGCCTTTCGAGAAGATCAGCATCGAGGAGGTACTGTTTCTGTATGAGCGGGCCTACAAGGACAGGAAGGAAATCGAGGGATTCGAGGACAAGCACATGCTCTACCGCATGCTGACCTGTTCCATCGATACCAGGAACCGGGATGTGGTGTCCCTCTGGCTGTATTACTGCAAGACCTATACGGCTGATGTGTCCCTGCACTTCCCCGCGCTGATCATGTGCTCCGACACGGGACTGATGCGCTATGAGACCTTCTATAAGCTGCTGGACCTGTACTACCAGTTTTCGGTGCGGATGGGCAAGGAGGTGGACTTGGTCCGCCTGGACAGGGAGCGGGCCAAAACGGAGGATACCATCATGCGGTGTCTTTCCAAGGACAAGAAGATGTACATCCGCAAGTGCCAGGTCTGTGGAGCCCCTCTGTCCTTAGAGACCTCCTTCGGCGTCTGCGACAGTTGCTTCGCCCTGGCAAGGCAGGAGGGCAAATCCATCGCCTCGCTGTCCGCCAGGAAGCGGGGCCACAGGAATTCCCAGGGAGGGGCTGCGGACAGCGCCCGGAAGAACACGCCTCACCGCAAGCGCTACCACAGAAGACAGAACATGTAGCGCTCTCAATGCCAGGCTCCGGCTTTCACCGGAGCCTGAACTTTCTTTCCGTCCGAACTTCTCGCAGTCTCAGTCCCCGCATGCGTCGTCGGGGACGATGCCCACTGTAAATATCTCAAAGGGTTTCACTGTCATGTGATAGCTTCCGTCCTCTCCAGGGACTGCCGCCTGGAGCCTTTCCTCGATTACATTGCTATGATACATTTCGCCGAACCATGCCTGCCTGTATATGGTCCTGTCTCTTATACACATCTCCGAGCCCACGAGACAGATGAGGATCTC
>CAMQOJ010000292.1 GCA_947003375.1 uncultured Lachnospiraceae bacterium | reverse complement strand
GCGCATCGCGAATCCCTCCCCCGTTCTCCTCCAGAGGCCGGATCAAAAGCAGGAAAGCGGAGATCACCAGCATCCACGCGAACCACCAGCATCCATAATCCACATAACTCCTTGTGAGGATTGGTGCGCCTTCCCGCATGACCTCATAGTTCCTCGCGCTGTAGGAGTCATACGCCCTTCCCTCCATCTGCAGCGGGAAGATCACGGGAATCGCCGCATATCCCAGCATGTCCCAGCATATCTGGCGCAGGATGCCGGGGGCGTGGCGATCCCATGCCACCTTTGCCATCTGCAGATAATAAGCTCTCGCAGCCTCTGTTCCCACCTGGTCTTCCAGCCGCTCCAACAGCGGCCCCATATTGTCCGGGCTCAGAGAGGCCTCCCAGGCACATGGCTGCACGATTGTCCACAGCTCCTCCTCGTAATGATCATAATCGTTCCACAGAGTGGGCCATGCGAAGCGGCTGGCCATAGCGCCCTCCGGGCTGTATGCCGGGCTCTCCTGCCTGTCGGAATCCAACGCGCCGCCAAGTCCCAGGAACATAGCGCCACAGGCCAATGCGGCCAGCAAAGGAAGCGCCGCCCGTTTCCGGCAAAGCTCCAGCAAGGCCAGGAGCAGCAGGAGGAAACAGGAGCCCATGAGGGAATAGGGCTGCAGGGCCAGATGGCACTGCAGGGCAAAGGGAAAGGTCAGCAGCGCCAGGCCGCGCCAGACCGCAAGGCCCCTGCCCACAGGCTGCAGCCTCTGCAGGAGCAGATATCCCGCCAGGAAAGCAGCGGCCAGTTGAAGCAGGTACATGACAGGCGCAGTCCCCCCCAATAGTCCAAGCACCGCTGCGTACAAAGCGGAGTCAGGCTCCCCGAAGCTTTGAATCCCTCCGAAATTGCAGCACGTCCAGCAGACTCCCAGGACAATCTGAACGCTGAAGCCTATGAAAAGCATTCCCCTCAACACGGCGCGCACATACGGCGCCGCCTTTTTCACATACCTCATGGACACTCCCACCGTCAGACCGTTTATCGATAAAATTTCCCAAGCGTTTCACAGATATATTCCACCTGCCCCAACTCCAGTCCATAGTACATGGGCAGGCGCAGCAGACGCTCGCTCTCCCTTGTCGTATATCTGTCCTCCCCGTGGAACCGGCCGAACTTCAGGCCCGCGGGAGCGGTGTGGAGCGGCACATAGTGGAACACGGCGTGAATCCCATTGTCCTTCAGATAAGCGATCAGCGCTGTCCTCTCCTCGATGTCCCTGGCTTTGAGATAGAACATATGCCCATTGTGCACACAGCCCTCGGGCACCACCGGCAGCTCAATCTTCCCCGCCTCTGCCAGGGGGGCCAGATTCTCGTAATACCGATTCCAAATGGTCAGTCTCGCATCATTAATTTCCTCCGCAATCTCAAGCTGCGCATACAGGTAAGCCGCGTTCATGTCGCTGGGCAGATAGGATGAGCCGTAATTGATCCATGTGTACTTGTCAATCTGGCCGCGATAGAACTTGCTGCGGTTCGTCCCCTTCTCCCGGATGATTTCCGCGGCCTCCACATTCCTCTCATCCCTAATCAATAACGCGCCGCCCTCTCCCATGCTGTAGTTCTTGGTCTCATGGAAGCTGAAGCACCCGAAGTCCCCTATGGTGCCCAGAGCCTTCCCCTTATAGGTGGACATGATGCCCTGGGCCGCGTCCTCTATCACCGCCAGATGATGCCTGTCCGCGATGTCCATGATTGTGTCCATCTCACAGGCCACGCCGGCATAATGGACTGGCACGATGGCCTTGGTCCGCTCTGTCACCGCCTCCTCTATGAGCCTATCATCGATGTTCATGGTATCCGGCCGGATATCAACGAACACAGGCACAGCCCCCCGCAACACAAAGGCGTCCGCCGTGGAGACGAACGTGTAGGCCGGCATGATGACCTCGTCCCCGGGGCCAATCTCCGGCAGCAGAAGGGCGGCCAGCTCCGTGGCATGGGTGCAGGATGTGGTCAGCAGGCACTTGGCCGTGCCGGTCTTTTCCTCAAGCCATTCATTACATTTTTTCGTGTATGGCCCGTCCCCGCAGATTTTCTGGTTCTCCACGCATTCCCGGATGTAGTCCATGGCCTTTTCCGCGTAGGGCGGTACGTTAAAGTTTATCATTCTGCATCTACCTCCATTCTTGTCTCGCATTCCTTGTCTTTCTTTCTCCCCACATCACCCGCCATCCTGCTGATGATGTATTTGGGCCTGCCCTTCACTTCCTCATAAATCCTGGCGATATAGTGGCCGATTATCCCCAGGCTCAGCATCAGAAAGCCGCCGATCACCAGAATCAGCAGGATGACCGTAGTAAAGCCCTCCACGGCAGTTCCCGACAGATACTTCACAAAGGTCTGGATGAACAGCACGATGCTGAACAGGATGGATACCGCGCCCATCACTGTCACCAGCTGTAGGGGAAGGGTGCTGAAGGAGGTGGCGTTGGTGACGGCATATTTCATCAGGCTTAGGGCAGACCATTTGCTCTCCCCGAACTGTCTCTCCCTCACCTCATAGGACACGTATTCCCTGCGGAAGCCCGCCCAGAAGCTCAGCGCCCGGAAAAAGGTATTGCGCTCCGGCAGGCTCAGCAGCACGTCCACGACCTTTCTGTCCAACAGCTTGAAGTCAGATGAGGCGTTCATGTCCATCTTTATCAGCTTGCTCATGATTCTGTAGAACAGTCCGGCGGAAAGCTTATGGGCCAGGCTTTCCTTCCCCCGGCTCTCCTTGATGCCTTCCACCACCTCCGCGCCGCTCCTCCACAGCTTCCACATTTCAGGCACCACCTCGGGAGGATGCTGCAGGTCGCAGTCCATGACCACCACGGCATCCCCGGCCGCCAGCCCAAGCCCGGCAAAAATAGCGGCCTCCTTTCCGAAGTTGCGGGAGAATTCCGCCCCCCTTATCCTGGGGTTCTCCCCTGCTGCCCTCTGTATCTGTTCAAAGGTGGCATCCCTGGAACCGTCGCTGATAAAGACCAGCTCGTAATCAATGGAGTTCTCTTCCAGAAGCCCCGCCAGGACCTTTGCGGTATTGGGAATATTCTGTTCCTCATTATAAGCCGGCAGCACAATCGATAATAGCATTCCGTCTCTCCTGTCGTCAGTGATTTATATTTTCCGTCTTGATATACATGACCCCGTCTATGACGCGGATGGAATCCGGCCCCGGAAAGCTGTCCATGGCAAGGTATTCCTCGGAGTCATACATATCGGACATGACATCCTCAGGCAAAATGTTCAGGGTGGCCCCCAGATAATGCTGGATGAACAGGCGATAGTTTTTCCCCGTGTACAGCAGAATGTCGCCGTTCATCCCGATCATATTGGAGGTCACGGGCAGGGTGATATCCGTCACAGGATACTGGCGGTCCCCCACCACGCCTATCATAGCGATGGGGATGCCCATATAGTACCCTTCCGTCTGCTCAATCCTGTCCAGCAGCCTTACACAGTAGGCATAGGTCTTCTCATACCGCTTCCGGAGATTGGAATACGCGATATTGTCCGTGACGCTGTAGCAGAAAATGAGCACAACGGCCGCCGCCAGCCCGAGCCATTCCATCCAGGCGCCCTTCTTCATCCTCCAGTCCCCGCTTACCAAAGCCACCGCCCCGATGGGGTACAGGATCCACTGATAGCGCATCAACAGATGGTAATTTACGGCGGGGGAAATCAGGAGGATGATGTTCGTCACCGCCGGCAGCGCCGCCAGCATCAATCCTATTATAATGAAAAGGCCCCAATTCTTCCAGCATTTTCTCTTCCAGATCAGCAAAACCGCAATAGCCACGGTCAGCGCCGCCAGCACGCAGCAGGCCGCCAGGGAGAACACATTCTGGAACAGGATATTCCCTTTCAGGGTAAAGCTCATGAAATCGCGGTACATATCCCGCACCATAGCTGCGCTGCCCTGCAGGGACAACGCCCCTGCACCCAGTCCGTCGATTCCCTGATAATGATCCAGTTCCTTTCCCTGAAGCCGCAGGAGCACCTGCAGGATAACGAAATACAGCACGGCCCCGAGCACCCCCATATAGACATAGCGCAGCGCCTGAGACAGTACCGGCTTCCACGCCTCTGCCCCCTTTTTTCGTGAATTTTCGGACGCTTCCCCGCACAGCAACATCAGAATCGAGAATATGGACAAAATCATGGCAAAAGAGAGATACCCCTGATAAATCCCCATGCTGAAGGCCAGGCACGCAGCCCCCGGCAGAAACCCTCTCCTGTACTTTTTCACCAGGAGCACCGAGAGCACCGCAAGCAGCAGCGCCAGCATATAGCCGTCCAGCGTATACACATAGGCGAAAGTGGAGGCCAGCGCCGGAAAGGCCGTCAGCAGGCCGCTGACAAGCATCACCGCCCAGGGCTTGCGCACCTCCAGGATCTCACACAGGGCAGCCGCGGCGCATCCCAGATAAGCAAGCCCCAAGATGCCGATCAGCCATGGCAGATTATAATAGGAAGACAAGCCGCAGGCCACTGTCAGGAACCATCTGCCCGAGGTGATCATATTCTGGTCGGCGTAGATGCTGTCCAGCCCGTCATGATTGGGAATATCCGAGATCAAGACCGGCATGTGTATCAGCAGCCCTGCCACAAAGCAGGTGAAAAAGGCCACCTTCCATTCCCGCCGGATGTTATGATATAATGTCCTGAATGCCTGCGTCGGCGTCATCTCTCCACCGCCCTTTCTTCCGGTCACAGTTTATTGCTTCTTTTCAGACCGCAGGATTTCCGCAATCTTCTCCGCGATTCTTTCCCTTCCCGCCTCGTTGGGATGAAGCCCGTCCATCATGCTCTCCTTCCAGTCCTCCCAGCTTTCATGGGGAAAGAAATCATGATAGAGGTCTATCGCCTCCACGCCCAGCTCTTCTGCAAGCCCCAGCTGGGCATTTACATAATCCTCCAGGACTCCCGCGCCGTTGTCCGTCTCCTCACAGGTCAGCCCTGTGGCCGTATACCATGTATAGGTAGGCGTGATGAACAGAATCCTGATGTGGGGGTTGACTCTGCGCAGATCCCTCACCGCGCTGCGGAGGGCCCCCAAAAAGGTATATTCATCATAGGGATCCTCCTCGTTGTCAATGGGGACGCCTCCATGATAGTCGTTGACCCCCTTCTGAATCACAGCCACCTCTACCTGCCCGAAATCCACCTCTGCCAGTCCATCGATGATTCCCGGAAAGCTCTCCGTGTTGCTGTCCCGGATTCTGGCTGTCTGCTGTACATCAAAGTCCCCGCTGCGGATAGCCCTCGTAAGCCCTACCAGTGACAGTGAGCCCTTGGCGGAGTCCAGCCGCCTCTCTGTCTCCAGCCTGGCGGCACAGGTTCCCCCCATGGAGGCGTTGTACACCGATACGTCCAGAAGCTGTGCCAATCTGTCCGGAATGGCCGTCATGTCCCCGATGTCCGTAAACACGCTGTCACCAAAGGCCACCAGCTCTACCGCCCGCTGCCCTGTCCGAGCGCGGCTGTGGAAAGTGAGCGCGAACAGCAGGGCAAATCCCAGGACGGCCCCAAGCCCGCATAAAATATTCTTCCTCTCAGTCCATCTCCTCATCCGCCACCCCACGCCATTATCCGCTCTGCGATTTGCTATGCGAATTGCGCCTCATTCCACGGCCCTCGCCATTATCTGCTCTGCGATTTGCTATGCGAATCGCGCTTCATTCCATGGCCCTCGCCATTATCTGCTCTGCGATTTGCTATGCGAATCGCGCTTCATTCCAT
>CAMQOJ010000291.1 GCA_947003375.1 uncultured Lachnospiraceae bacterium | reverse complement strand
CTATATTGTGTTTATTTTCAGTGCATTATGTGTTGGCATTTTGATTTATAATTTTGTGGAAAAGCCGATTACAAATGCGCTCAGACATGTTATAAAAATGCGCGCCAAGGGCCGAAATCATTGAAATGAATCTGCCTTTTCGCATAGGATGAATTGTGTAACAACAAGAGTGCAGAAAACGATACTGAAAGCTTTTGATATAGATGCAGATGTTCACTGACCTTTTTCTACATGGGGGCGCAATCCTCCAGCAGGAGCGCGCCCACCAAAATCCTACCCAAGCCGCCTCCCATACTGCGCCAAATACATTGAAGCAGTTTCAAAGGAAACTCCCATTTTTTTCTGTAGCCTTTCAATAACAGAAGCATCATCAAGTCCGTCTTCCTGTCCCAGTTCGACAATCATTTTCGCCTGTCCCCTCCGCATCCACTTTTCGGATTCCGTTTCGATTATCGTTCCGCCCATGACATTCACCAGCCTTTCTTCATTTTTGTTCCCATTCGTGATGTGCGTAATGATGGTATTCACGAATCCCATCAGGTCTATCATCTCCCCATCGGACAATTCGCCTGTGTCGCGTAGACACAGCATCGCATCTCTGAAATAGGCTAAATCCGCCACCACATGAGCCACATCCTTTTCCAGTGAGATTTCCTTTTCATACCTTGCGATATAAAAGGGGATATATGGAAAAAGCCTCTCCTTTACAATGTATTCTCTGGTAAGGTCATCCAGAATTACATTATCCGATTTATAATCCACGCTCTGTCCATCAGGAAAAGTGAATGTAACGGTAGTTGTCCTGGGTGTCCGATTCGTCCTCTTGACATAAATGATGGAGAACCTTGGCATTGGGATGGTCACATGGCCGATGTCCCATACAGCGGTCTGCCTCGCAGCGATGAAAGCATATTCCGCAATTCTGATTGCCATGGAGTCGTCATTGTAGCTTTGGCATTCTAAAAGGTAGACATCCTGTCCAATCCTTATCAGGAAATCTGAAATCTTTTCCTCAATCGCTTTGCTGCCATTCATTGTCCCGCTTTCAGTCAGGTATCCTTCCGAAGGCAGCACCGTCACTTGGGCATCCATGGGATACCCGGTTCCAAAAATGTTGTTGATTACGGAGATGAACAGCCTCTTGTGCTTGCTCTTCATCGTCTTGAATACATTGTCATAATCTTGTGAGGTTTTCTGCATGTAGCGTCCTTTCGTATAGTCTCTTCATGCCTGACAGAATTATTCTATAATCATTATAGCGCAGAACTGTCGTCCTGACAACAAAAATGAAAGGTACAAAAAATAGAAAAGTAGATAAAAAATAGCATTTCAAGTGATATACTAAAACGAGAAAGATTTCTCACCCATAAACAACCCGATATGGATAAACGAAGCGTAAACACCAGTACAACAGCAAAGGAGACAGACACCATGGCATACCGAATCCTCATAGCAGACGACGAACCAGACATAACAGCAATGCTCACCAGCTTCTTCACCGGAAAAGGCTACCAGGTCTCTGCGGCCTCCGACGGCGAAAGCGCCCTGAAACAGGCGGAGCGCGTGCCGGACATCATCCTGCTGGACATCAACATGCCTGGCATGGACGGCCTGGAGGTCAGCAGACGGATTCGGGACCAGGTGCCCTGTCCCATCCTGTTCCTCACGGCCCGAATCGAGGACACGGACAAGGTGCAGGGCTTCGCGGCGGGCGGGGACGACTACATCGTGAAGCCCTTCTCCCTGGCGGAGCTGGAGGCCAGGGTGCAGGCCCATCTGCGGCGGGAGGAGCGCCACCGCGGAGAGACTGCCGTGAAGTTCTCCGGCGACCTGACCATCGATTTCGCAGGAAGACGCCTGTCCTGCCAGGGCAGCCCCATTGCCCTGACGAAGAAGGAATTCGACATCATTGCCCTGCTGGCCCAGAATCCGGGGCAGATTTTTGACAGAGAACGCATCTACGAGCGGATATGGGGATATGACAGCGAGGGGGACAGCTCCGTGGTGTCAGAGCACATCCGCCGGATACGGGCGAAGATTGCGGAGCATGCGGACAGGACATACATCGGGACAGTCTGGGGGTGCGGCTACAAATGGATAGGATGAAGACAGGATCCCGGAACCTTTCCCTGCGAAAAAGCCTCGTGCTGTATGTAATCTGCTTTACCCTCATGGCCCTTGTACTGTGCCAGGGCACGGCCGGCTTCTGCAGCATGGCGCAACAGGCGATTTATGCCTCCTATCCTTCTGTAGGGGAAAGGTACTACCTGACCAACGAGAAGGGCGAGAGACTGGGGGAGGGCACTTATATCGAAAAGGATTCCCGCCCCTTTGCCCCCAGGGATGAAAAGCTGATCGTTCTGCTGGACATCCTGCCCATAGCGGCGGCCCCTGTGTATTCTGCACTATGCATTCTGGGTGCCGCCTTCCTGTTCTACAGGAATCGGCTCCGGGAGCCGCTCCGGGAGCTGAAGAATGCGTCGGAGAAGATTTCCGCCAATGACCTGGACTTCCGCCTGACCTATGAGCGGCAGGACGAGCTGGGGGAGCTCTGCGCGTCCTTCGAGGCCATGCGGGCTGCGCTGGCGGACAGCTTCTCGCGGATGTGGCGGCAGATGGAGGAGCGGAAGCGCCTGAACGCCGCCTTCGCCCACGACCTGCGCACGCCCCTGACAGTGCTTCGGGGCTACGACGAGTTGCTCCAGGCAAAGGAGGACGAGGAGGTCAGAGCCACGGCCGTCACCATGGGAAAGCATATCCATCGTCTGGAGCGCTATGTGGAAAGCATGGGCCAGCTCCAGCGGCTGGAGGACAGGCAGCCGGAAGCCCGGCCGCTTTCCCTGACGGAGCTTTCGTCTGCACTGCACGAGAGCGCGGACATGCTCTGCCGGGAGAAGGGGAAAAGGCTGTGCCTGGAGAACCGGACGGTATCCGGGCGCCTCTGCCTGGACGGCGCTTTCCTGTCCCAGGTGGTGGGCAATCTTGTGGCGAATGCCGCCCGGTATGCCGCTGCCTGCGTCACCCTTGTCCTGCGGGAGCAGGACGAGGGTCTGGCACTGGAGGTGAGCGATGACGGGCCCGGCTTCGATGCCAGGATGCTCCGGGAGGCCCAGAAACCCTTTGTCACAGGGGAGGGGAGGGAGGAGCATTACGGCCTTGGACTCTACATCTGCAGGCTGCTCTGCGAGCGTCACGGAGGATGGCTGAAGGTGGAGAACGGACGGCCCTCCGGCGCAAAGGTGACGGCTTTTTTCGGGTTCCTCAAAAATCCGCCGGAAAATAGATAGAATCTTGGAATTTCCGTCTTACAATCTCCTTATCGCCTGAAAACGAGAAAGGAGATTTTTTTATGGAATTAAAGACTGTGGAGCTGACGAAGCAATACGGAAAAAAGAAAGCCGTGGATTGCATGAACATCACCCTGACAGAGGGCGTCTACGGGCTGCTGGGGGCCAACGGCGCGGGGAAGACCACGCTGATGCGCCTGCTGTGCGCCCTCCAGCGGCCTACAGGGGGGCGCGTCCTGCTGGACGGGCAGGGCATAGGCAGTCTGGGGGAGGAGTACCGGGGCCTGTTGGGATATCTGCCTCAGGGATTCGGGTACTATCCAAACTTCCGCGCCATTGATTTCCTGCTTTATATCGCCGCCCTGAAGGGCCTGGAGGGAAAGGCGGCGGAAAGGAAGGCCCGGGGGCTCCTGGAGGAGGTGGGGCTGTCCCGGGAGGCGAAGCACAGAATCAGGACCTTTTCCGGCGGCATGAAGCAGCGGCTGGGAATCGCCCAGGCCATGCTGAACGACCCGCGGATATTGATTCTGGATGAGCCCACCACGGGGCTCGACCCCAAGGAGCGGGTGCGCTTCCGCAACCTGATTAGCGCCTTCTCCAAAGGGCGGATCGTGATTCTCTCCACCCACATCGTGTCGGACGTGGAGTCCATCGCGGAACGGATTCTGGTGATGAAGTCCGGCCGGATCGTCCACTGCGGCAGGCCCGGCGAGATTACCTCGGAAATCCGGGGGCAGGTGTGGGAGTGCGCGATTCCCGCGGAGCAGGCGGACAGGTATGTGGCGCAAATGAACGTGAGCAATCTGCGCAATGAGAGGGACGGCCGCACGGTGCTGCGGGTGATTGCCGGGGATAAGCCCATGCCGAACGCGGAGTTAGCGGAGCCTAATCTGGAAGACCTGTATCTGTACTATTTCCGGGAGCAGGACACCGGGGGAGGGCAGGTACGGGAACGAGATTCTTTGGCGGCCGCTTCCGGCGCTGCCCCTGGGCACAGGGCTTCCCGGGACAATGGAGCACCTGCGGCAGAGGGGCTGTCGGGAGAGGCATCCGGCTGCGGCAGGGATGGGGAATGGAAAGGAGGGGACGTCAGATGAGGAAACTGATGGGATACGAGCTGCGCAAGCTCTTTGGGAGGAGGCTGACGCAGGCGGCCCTGCTGGCAGCGGTTCTCTTTTCCGCATTGTTCACTGTCTCCACCTATCAGAACAAGTACGCCTCCTATGGCGGCAGACAGGCGTCCGGAGGGGAGGCCGTGGCCCTGGACAAGGAGGTCGCCGCCAGGTACGCGGGAGAGCTGACGGATGAAAAGGTGCGGCAGATGATGGATGAGCTGGCACCCAAATCCGGCCCCCAGGGGCTGAACGCCATCTACCTGTACCAGAACGCCATGCAGTCGGCGGTGACGGCCCGGTTTTCGGATATGTATGGGAACTGGAACGGGCTGCGGGTGGCCGAGGTGTTCGGGGAGGAGATAAGCATCGGCTATGTGGACGGCTGGCTGTCCGCCAGCAGGGATATGGAGAAGTCTTTCCTCTTCCTGTCCTTTGCAATCCTCATCATGCTTGCGCCGGTCTACAGCGGCGAATACGGGGGCGTGGACAATCTCATCCTGGCCAGCAGATACGGTAGGACGAAATGTGCCAGTGCCAAAGCGCTGGCCGGGATTCTGGCGGCGGTTCTGGTCACGGCAGGGATGCTGGCCTGTAATGTAGGGGCGGCATATCTATTGTATGGCAGGGAGGGCCTGGACTGCAGCATCCTGTTCGCACCGCTGGCTTTGACGGAGGGCTATATCCCCTTCAACATCACCTGCGGCGCCCTGCTGGGATACCAGGCGCTGCTTAGCCTGACAGGGGCGGTGTGCACGGCGGGAGTTGGGCTGGTGCTCTCGGCGGCCTGCAGAACCCCCATGATAGCCGTGGTGGCTTCCGCGGCGGTCCACATTGTGCCCACGCTGCTGCCTGTGGCAGAGTCCAGTCCGCTGTTCAGGCTTTTGGCGCTGCTGCCGGTCTATCAGATGCAGTTTGAGGCATTGATGTCCTTGGGGCAGTTGAAGGCCGGGATGCCTTACGCGGTGCTGGCGCTGCCGGTAAGCGCCGGTATCCTGGCCGTGGGATACGCCCTTTCCCGGAGGATTTTCGCGGCCCATGAGGTGGCTTAGTGCCCCGATGCATGAATCTTTGAGCAATCGTCTATCCTATCAGCACCTTCTTTCCCTGAAACGCGAAACCGTATTTCCGGATGCCTCAGCCGGTATGCCCCTGGCCTCCAGGGCGGCGGCATGCTGTTGCTCTGCGAAGCCTATTGCCGTCTCCCGGGATAAGAGATATAATGTAGCCATGGACACGACCGGAATCTGATTGAGGTGGGGCCGTGCCGGAACGGGTTACAAAAACACAGACGGAGGGATATGTATGCAGGATACGATTCGGAAAGCAGTGATGCAGTGTTACGGGACTTCGCCCGGGGAGATTCGGGGA
>CAMQOJ010000290.1 GCA_947003375.1 uncultured Lachnospiraceae bacterium | reverse complement strand
ATGTCACAGGTTCATGCGTTTATTTCCACTTTTGGGAAGACATTCCCTGCCCCCAAATACACAAAAAGCAGTGGCTGCTGCTTCCCGGCCCAGGACATAACCTACAAAACATCCCCCGGCAAAAAAACACAGCCACCGCCCTGCCTGCAGGACACTCCGCCCCGCCCCGAAATCCGCTCCTGCTCCCTTATACGCAGAACGGATTGTTTTTCTTCTCATAACCGATAGTAGTGCTCTCCCCATGGCCGGAATAGACCCGCGTGTCCTCCGGCAGCACGAACAGCTTTTCCTTAATCGAACGCACCAGCGTGCCCATGCTGCCCGTGGGGAAGTCCGTCCGTCCCACGGATTCGGCAAAGAGGGTATCCCCGCTGACCAGGATGCCCGCCTCCGCGAAATAATAGCAGCAGCCTCCCGCCGTATGCCCGGGGGTGACAATCGCCTTGCAGGTCATGCCCGCCAGGGAAATCTCCTCCCCGTCCTTCACGTACACGTCTGCATAGGTCGCACAGGCCCTGCCCGCCTGCTCCGATACGTTCATCCGCGGGCTCTTCAGGAGCTCACGCTCCGCCTCGCAGGCGTATGCCTTCACAGGCTCTCTTCCCTCCGCCTCGGCAGCCGCGTTGGACGCGTCCCGCAGGGCGTCCAGCCCCCAGATATGGTCGAAATGCCCATGGGTCAGCAATATCCCCGCCACCCGGAATCCGTTCTTTTGCAAAGCAGCATAAATGTTCGCCCCCTTGTCCGCCGGATCCACCACAATCGCGTCATGCTCCCCCTCCCGATACAGAAAATAGCAATTGGTCTGGCATACCCCCAGCACCATGCGCCCTATCTTAATCTCAGCCATCACGTTTCCCCTTCCGAATATTTCTGGTATCTCAGACAATTAATACACTGGTGCAAGACCGGAAGAATGCCCGCCCTTCAGGCATTCTTCCGCGTGAGACTGGCCCGTTAAACGAACCTCTTCTCACGCTTAACCGGTGGCCCGCTCGATGTCCACCACGCTCTCAATCCCCCGAATCTTGTCGATGACCCGGTTCAGCTCTTCCTTGCTCTCCACCTCAAAGGACACCTGCATGGTCGCCAGCCCCTGCCTGCTGATTCTGGTATTCAGGGAGAGGATGCTGATGTTCTTCTCCGTCAGGGCCTTGGTGATGTCCGCCAGGAGCCCGTTGCGGTTGTTGGCGTAGATATCGATCTCCGCCACATATTTCTCCGTGGCGTCCTCCGGGGCCTGCCACTCCGCGTCGATGATCCGAGCCCGCTCCATCTCCGGCAGGTTCATCATGTTCACACAGTCCGTGCGGTGGATGGAGATGCCCCGCCCCCTGGTGACGAAGCCCACGATCTCATCCCCCGGCACCGGGGAACAGCATTTGGAGAAGCGCACGGACAGATCCGCGATGCCACGCACCACGATGCCGCTCTTGGCCTTGATTGTAGCCGGCCTGGCGGCCAGGTTTCCGCTCTCCGCAAAACTGGCCAGGACCTCCTCGTTGGTGAGCTCCTTCTTGTGGTCCCTGTCATAGAAATCCTGCATCTTGTTGACCACCTGGCCCTCCTTCAGGGCGCCATGGCCGATGGCGGCCAGCACGGAATCCCAGTCCCGGAACCCGTATTTACGCATGACCGCATTCATATAATCGGCTTTCAGTAAATCAGAAAGCATCACGCTCCTGGCCTTGCAATAGCTGGACAGCAAATCCTTTCCCTTGATGACATTGTCTTCTTTTAGTTCATTCTTGAACCATTGATTGATTTTGTTCTTGGCCTGGGTGCTCTTCACCACGTTCAGCCAGTCTCTGCTGGGGCCCTTGGAGTTCTGGGAAGTGATGATCTCTATCCGGTCGCCGTTGTTGATCTCGTAGTCTATGGTCACCAGCTTGTCGTTGACCCTGGCCCCCACCATCCGGTTGCCCACCGCGGAATGGATGCTGTAGGCGAAGTCGATGGGGGTGGATCCCGCCGGCAGGTTCTTCACCTCACCGGTAGGCGTGAAGCAATACACATTGTCGGAGAACAGATCTAAATCGTTCTTCAGAAGCTTCATGAACTCCCGGTTATCCGACATGTCCCGCTGCCACTCCAGAATCTGGCGCAGCCACACCAGCTTCTCCTCCTCCTGGGTGGCCACTTTCTTGCCGTCCGATGCCTCTTTGTACTTCCAGTGGGCTGCAATGCCGTACTCCGCCGCCTTGTGCATCTCAAAGGTACGAATCTGGATTTCAAAAGGCTGACCGGAACTGCCAATCAGGGTGGTGTGCAGGGACTGGTACATATTGGCCTTTGGCATGGCGATATAGTCCTTGAATCGCCCAGGGATGGGCTTATACATCTCATGGATGACGCCCAAGGCAGCGTAACAGTCCCGTACGCTGTCCACGATGATGCGCACCGCGAAGAGATCGTATATCTGATCCAGGGTCTTGTTCTGGTTCTTCATTTTCTTATAGATGCTGAAGAAATGCTTCACCCTGCCGTCAATCTTCGCCTTGATGCCGGCATTGCTGATATGCTCGCTGACCTCGTCCACAATGCTCTGGATATACTTCTCCCGCACGCTCTTGCGCTCGGAAATCTTGTCTACAAGGTCGTAGTAGACCTCCGGCTCCAGATACTTTAAAGACAAATCGTCCAGCTCGATCTTCAGCTTGCTGATGCCCAGCCGCTGGGCAATGGGGCTGTAGATTTCCAGGGTCTCCTTGGCGATGCGCTGCCTGCTCTCCGGCTTCTTGTACTGCAGGGTACGCATGTTGTGGAGACGGTCGGCCAGTTTGATTAGGATGACGCGGATATCCTTTGCCATGGCAAGGAACATCTTCCGCAGGTTCTCCGCCTGCATCTCCAGCTTATCGTCCGGCTGGTCGACTCCGGCAGACAGGGGAATCTTCTCCAGCTTCGTGACACCGTCCACCAGAAGCGCCACATCGTCCCCGAACTCCCGCTTCAAATCCTCCTCCGTCATGATGGTGTCCTCCACCACGTCATGGAGGATACCTGCCACGATGGTCTCCTTGTCCAGCTCCAGCTCCGCCAGGATGATGGCTACGTTCAAAGGATGGATGATATAGGGTTCCCCAGACTTGCGCAACTGGTTCTTATGTGCCTCCGCCGCAGTGTTGTAAGCTTTTTGAATCAAAGAAATGTCATCGCTGGGATGATATTTTTGAATGCGCTGAATAAGCTCCTGATACAGTCCCTCAGGATCCACGAATTCCTGGTGCTCGCTCATTTTTCCGTCATCAAAAATTTCCTCGAATTTTTCTTCTGCCATAGATACCTACGCTTTCTGCCATGTCTCTGCCCCATACCATACCACAGTCCGGTGTCTGCCCCGCATCCCCGATTCTCGGAAGAAAAGGACTTAGAAAACCTTCATTCCATTCACGCTTATTTACCGGGATAGCAGATGGCCGAATCCAGGCGGTAGCCGGCAATCTTCTCACGGCCCCTCAGTCCCGCCAGCTCCATCAGGACCACCACGCCCACCACCTGGCCTCCAAGGCTTTCCACCAGCTTGATCATAGCCTCGGTGGTGCCTCCCGTGGCAATCAGATCGTCCACAATCAACACCTTCTGTCCTGCTTTGATGCTGTCCTTATGCATCTCGATGGTAGCCTGGCCGTATTCCAAGTCATAGGAGATGGAAACCGTCTCCCTGGGAAGCTTCCCAGCCTTGCGGATCAGCACAAAAGGCTTTTTATTATTATAGGCAATGGGGGTTCCAAATATAAATCCTCTGGACTCAGGCCCTGCCACCACATCGTATTCCAAGTCCTTTACCAGCTCCTGCATGGTGTTCACCGCCAGCTGCAGGCCCTCCGCATCCTGAAGGACGCTGGTCACGTCGCGGAAGATGATTCCCTCCTCGGGGAAATCCGGTATGCTTACTACATATTCCTCCAGTTTCTTCATTTCGCCCTACCTCTCTTCTATATATCTTTTTGTATCTTCACAAAGCCGGACTCGCCTGGCATACCCCTCTCCCGTCTCAAAGCTTTGCCCTGTCCACAAAATATTTGATTACGTCGCTGCGGGTGACGATTCCGATGAATACGTTCCTGTCGTCAACCACTGGCACGAAATTCTGGTTCTTGGCCCGCTCCAAAAGATTCTCCATAGTCGTGTCGATGCAGGCCGGCTTCACCTTGCCGCTCTGCAGGAAATCCCGCACGGTAGCCTGCTCCAGATTCTTCAGCGTGATGTTCTCAAAGCTCTGGTTGTACGCCAGTATGTTCCAGAGGAAGTCCGCCACGCCCACCACGCCCACATACCTGTCCTCCGCATCGATGACAGGTATGGCGGAAAAGCCGCTGCGGCGCAGCTTCTCCAGGCCCTGCCGCAGCGTCATGTCGTCCCGCAGATAGGCCACCTCTGCCTTGGGCAGTAAAAATGATGCTATATTCATTGTCCTGCTCCTTCACCGTCCGTCTTCCATACAGTCAGGGCCGCACCCTTACACCGTCCCGGGCTCTCGGCCTCTCAGTCTTTCTGCCCGTCCTCGTCCAGCACCTCCGCGAAGGTGCTGTCCACAGCGCTCAGGTCGTCAAAATACCCTTTCGCCTTCTTCGCCAGGTAAAAGCAGGTGGCGATATCCGTGACGCCGCTGAATATCAGCCCTGCCCCCACCAGCTGGAGGAAGAGCAGCGCCGCGTCCAGAGAGTTCGCGATGAGGGCCACTCCCAGCACTACATTGACTGCGGCCAGAATCAACACGGCCACCCAGTTGCCATAGCCCAGGCGCTTCATATCTATCACGTCCTGGAGCTTGCGGCACCCGCTGGCCACCACCAAAATGCCCAGAATCACCGGCACCAAAGAGATGATCCACTCCACCTTGTAGAGGAAGAGGATGCCCACCGCTATGCCCACTAACCCGTATCCGAAGTCGTTCCTGTAATAATTCTGGCTGGCCTCCCGCAGCAGATAGCATATCATGGACACTGCCCCCGCCACGATCAGCAGGATGCCAATCAGATACCCCATGGTCTTCACCATGGTATCCGGAATCACCAGCGCAACCACGCCCAGCACGATGTACAGGCTCGAAGACAGAAGCGTCTCCCATTTCACCTGTTTCAAGAGTCTCTTCATGATCAATGTCCTCTCATTGCCTACTTTGCCCGCTTATTTTCTGCCGCAGCACTTTTTGTATTTCTTGCCGCTGCCGCAGGGACAGGGATCGTTGGGATAGACCTTCGCGCCCTTCACGATTGTGGTGGAGGATTTCTGCTCCTTATAGAGGGCTTTCCTGGTCTCCTCATCGAAGATGTCGTTCCACTCCTCCAGGTTGTAGAGCCAGTCGGCCTCCGCAGCCACCATATTCTTATAGAGCAGCGCCGTGTCGAACCCTAAGTTCACCACGGTGTCCTCCTCCATCTCCTCGATGGGGTTAGGCTCTTTTAAGCTGTCGTTTATGCCGTCCAGGAAGCCTGTCATGGTCTTGATGGACACCTGATATTTATCCGCCAGCTCCCGCACGGTGCCCTGCACCACTTCCTCCGGATTCTTCAGAAGCTGGGCATAGATTTCCTTCTCCTCCTGGAAATATGCGGCCCAGAGCTTCTGGAGCTTGTCCTGTCCCGCCGACTCGTTATATGCCTCTTCTCTCCATTTTTCCAATAATGCCATATCTACCACCCTTTTCAATCCCACCGGTAATGGCCGGCTGTATTTTTTACCGGGCGTGCCGAAAGGTACGCCACACGTATCAGTATATAACAGATTGTCTTTTTAGACAATAAAAATATTTTCAAAAATTTCCCTTATCATGTATAAGCCCCGGATTCCGGGTTAGACTATTGAATGT
>CAMQOJ010000289.1 GCA_947003375.1 uncultured Lachnospiraceae bacterium | reverse complement strand
TGGGACAGCAGATAGAAATCAACCCCCGCCCTCCGCCTGTGGGCCGCATCCAGAGTTTCCCTGGGCCCGGCCACCACCAGGATATCCGGTCCTGTCAATTCCCGAATCTGCTCCGCCAGCTGCCCGATTCCCTGAAACCGCCGCAGATACCCGTGCAGACGCTCCATAATATCCCCAAGCTCCGGGTCACCGGCACCCCTATCCGCACTGGCCACCGGCGCGAATCCCTCCGAAGCCAGCACGGGCAGCCCGCCCTCCGCCAGTTCCAAAATCCGTCCCGCGTCCGCCAGGCGCATGGCGGACATGGGCGGCAGGACCAGCACCCGGTAGGTCTCCCTCCCCACCGTGAATCCTCCGGCGTCCATACGTCCTTCCGCCAGTGCCGCGTCGTCCAGCACGTCCATATCCAGCTGCTCCCCCATCAGTCCGTCCACAATCCTGTCAAAAGCCTCCCACTCGCCTCTGGTCAGCTCTCCCATCCCCGCCTCAATGCCCCAGGGGAATGTGCGCCCTCTGCCTCCCCTGCCACCGGCCTGCCAGCTGACGATTGGGTAGAACAGGGCCACATCCGACACATGTGCGGTTTTTCTGTTCACATAGCACTGTAGGGCCGTCCTGGCGGAAATCTCCCCATACATGTCCCAATAGGGATTGCAGGTAAAGAAGCTGGGCGGGCATTCCGCTTTAGGATTTTCCACGGTCTCGAAAAATCCGTGGGGTATGAGCAGATTCACCCCCGCCACAGCCAGCTGGTTATAAGCCTTCTTCATGTCCTCCGGCGTACATTCCCAGCCGTCAGACAGAAGCCCCAGCGCCTCGCATACCACCATATCCCTGCCCGCCACATGGGCCGCGCTCACCGCAGGCTTTAAGGCGCTGTAAGGCTTATAGCCCATCAGGCTGTCCAGCCCCGGCCACTGCTGGGCGCGCAGTGTCCGGAACAGATTCCCCGCCACCGGCCACAGGCCGGAGTCTTCATGGGTATGCCCGGTGAGGGCGATGCCATGGGCGCCGCACCATTCCGCCAGCTGCCCTACGAATCCCTCAGCGAATATCCCTGTGGCTACATCCCAGTAATCGCACCGCACCCTGGCCGTCTCCGCGCCCCCGTCAAGGAACAGCAGCGGCAGCTTTTCCAGGATGTCATATCCCTTCTTCTCCAGAAAAACCTCCGGGAGCCCTTCCGTCCAGGTAAAATTGCCGCAGGCATAAGGGCTGGCCTCATCATAGAAAATCGAGGGGATAGTCTCCCCGAAGAACTCTCCCAGACGGCTGAAATATGCCTCATGGGTCAGACAGATGAACCGCTCCGTCACCTTGGGATTCAGATAGTCCACGATGCCTCCGTTGCCCTGGCGCAAAGGGGAGGGATGTATGGTGCGTACGGTATAAATCACGAAGGCCATCCAGTCCCCGGGCTCCGTCTCCATACAGAACCGCCCGTCCTCACAGGTGTAATCCGCCGTAAACCTGCAGCGGGAGAAATCAATCTCCGTCTCCGACCGATAAGGCGCATATCCAGCCGCCAGGATGCCCTCCATCCGGCCCCATCCCATGAATCCCTCTTCCCAGCCCTCATAGCGGAATGTCCCATCCGTCCGCCCAGCGCCCATGGCGATGCCCAGGGCACAGTTCTTTGCCTGTGCCGTAATCCTTCCCCCGGCATTCCCGCTGGACCAGTTGAACTCATCGTAGAGATGAATCCGATAGCCCTTTTCCCGGGCATTCTCCGCCATCTTTTCGAAAGCCTCGAAATAATGTTCTGTCAGATACTCCCGCCTGTCCATCCCATAGCGTGGATGAGGCATGGCCTGCCAGACTCCCTTGCGGGCCATCTCGTCCATCTGCGCCGCGTACACCTCCCCGTCCACCTCTCCGTTCAGAAACCAGAACGGGGTCTGGGCGCAGTCCTTCGGCGGATGGAAAAATCCTCTCCAGAATTCTGTCGTCTCCTTATTTTGATTCATATATCATCCCTTCCGGCATAATGAATCGACAGCCCAGGGCTTGCCTTTCTGCCCCGGGCCGTCGTCAGCGCCTCCTTAAGTCCGGCTGCCTCTTTCCATCCGGGAGCCCGGATGCAGGATAGCCTTATTTTTTACATCATCCGTTCACTGATTTCAGGAAATCCCTGATTTCTTCGGACTGGGTGATCCACCATTCGATGGAGGTCTGGATATCCGCAGCTTCCAGCTCCGCCAGGGTCTCCTCCTTGATTCGGTCGTACTCCGCCTGATCTGCGGCCAGCACCAGGTTAGGGATGGCTTTAATCATGATGTCCGTGCAACGGGTGTCAATCCTGCTGATGTCCGCGGGGGTAGCCGGAATCAGGGACAGGATATCCTTGGCAAGCGTTCCCTCGCTGAAATCGTAAGCCTTTCCTTCCGCAATCAGATTCCTGGCAGCCTCCGCAGGCACCTCCACGCCATAATGCTCGCTGAAGTCCTTCTGCAGGGGATTCAGGGTCAGCTTCCAGATGTCAGGCGTATCCCAAAGGCTCACCGGTCCGCCATCATCCAGCATGGTCATGTTGGCAGCGCCCATCATGCCGCCCCACATATAGCTCAGGTTCTTGGATACTTCCTTGGGATCCCCGTTCAGCTTCATTTCCACATATTCGTCTTTTATCACAGCCTTACCGTCCACGGTCTCCCAGACGCGGCCTTCCTTGCCCATGTACGCCAGCCTGGACCCCTCCTTTGTATTCAGGAAATCGAACACCTTCATGATCTGCTCCAGATACGGCGTGTCCGCGCTGGCCGCCGTGTAATAGCTCCAGCCTATCTGGCTCGTCCCATTGTCCCAGTTATACTGCCCCTCCATGGGGAGCACCATATAGCCCGCCAGAGAGTCGGGATCCTCAGCCCTGGAATTCTCATAAAGGGAACCGCCGTACCAGCTGCACAGGGGAGATACTATCTGGCCGTTGGTGGCTTTGGCGTTCAGGTCATCGGATTTCATGGTCAGGGAATCCGGATCGAAGATGCCCATCTGGTTCGCCTTGAAATAATACTCAATCATATGCCACACCGGAGAATCCATCACCGTGAAGTTATTGACTACTTCGTTGGCGTCATCTGCCAGGCGCATGGAATAGGCATCGGAAATATTGTGGAAGCCCCAGTAAGCGCCGGGAATCTGCCATCCCCAGAGAGTGCCGTCGGAAAACGTGGCCACGCCATATACCTTATCCCCGTTTTCCGTGGTAGGGTGCTTGTCCACAATCTGCTTCACCACCTCCAGGAACTCATCCGGGTTCTTTACCTCGGGGCAGCCCAGTTCCTTATACCAGTCCCAGCGGATGGTAAGGCCGTTCCACAGCTCCGCGCCGGAAGTCTCGTTGCCCACGGAGGGAGTCCAGAAATACAGTCCGCCGTCCCCGTTGGAATAGTATTTGCGCATGGCCGCGATACGGATGGGGCTCAGGGATTCCAGATTGGGGGCATACTGCAGATAGTCGTCCAGCTTCGCCACCTTCTTGCCCACCAGCAGTGTGTTGCAGTAGTTCCTGTTCACCGTAATGATATCCGGCAGCTCCGAACCCGTGAGCAGGAGATCCAGCTTCTGGGTATCGCATCCTTCGAAGGTAATCTCCACTCCCGCGTAATCCCGCAGAGCCTCCTGCACATCCTTCAGCACTTCTGTGGGCTCGCCCTCGAAATCATTGTCCAGCATCATCCAGGTAATCGGCACCAAATCCCCCGATGTCCCGCCGCCCGCCTCTTCCTCGTTCTCCTGGCCGCCGTCCGCTTCCTGCGTCTTGCTCTCCTTCGAAGCCTGTGTCCCTCCATCGGATGCTCCTCCGTCAGCGGGCTTGTCGCCGCAGCCGGAAAGCATGCCCATTGCCATTGCCGTCACCAGCACCAGAGCCAAACCTTTTTTCCTCATACCTTTTCTCCTCTCTTATCTTCCCTTATCTATGGTTATCCTTTCACTGCCCCGACCATGATTCCCTTCACGAAATACTTCTGTAAAAAGGGATACACGCATAGTATGGGCAATGTCACCAACATGGTAATCGTCATCCGGATGGAATCCGGCGTCAGCTTCATCTGTCTGCCCAGCATATCCCCCACCACTGTGGCATTCCCGCTCCTGGCCGCCTCGGCAATCTTGTTCGCCTCGTTCAGCTTCTTGTACAGCAGGTACTGCAGTGTGTCCAGATTGCTGCCCGCTGTGTTATAAATCATGTTGTCGAACCAGGAGTTCCACTGCCCCACGGCCACGAACAGCGCGATAGTGGCCAGAATCGGCAGGGACAGGGGCAGCATGATTCGAAAGAATATGGTCAGCGGCCCGGCCCCGTCCAGGCTGGCCGATTCCCCCAGGGATTCCGGTATGCCGTTTTCCAGAAAGGTCTTCACCAGCACCATATTGTAGACCGATACGGCCCCGGGTATGATATACACCCAGAAGGTATTCAGCAGCCCGTAGGATTTGTACACCAGGAAAGTGGGAATCAGGCCTCCGCTTAAGTACATGGTCACGATGACCACCCGATAGAAGAATTTCCTGGCCGGCATCTTCTGCAGGGTGAACAGGTACGCCATGAACGCCGTCAAAAGTACCGACAATAATGTGCCCGCTACCGTGCGAGCCACGGATATGCCCATGGCCTCCGGTAGCCCCTTAGACTGCAGCACTTCCATATAATTGAACAAAGTCACATCTTTCGGCAGGAATGTCAGCGTCCGCACCGGTATGTTGGGATTGCTGATCGATCCGATGAATATATACCAGAACGGATACAGGCACAGAAAGGTGAATGTCAGCAGCACTATGGAATTGACGATATCGCCCGCCGTGATCCGGTTCCGAAAACTCTTCTTCCTTTTGAACATCCCGCATCCCTCCTTAGAATATACTGTTGCCCCGGATTTTCTTGGACAGGCCGTTCATGCCGAACATCAGTCCGATGGAAATCAGCGATTTCAGCATGCCGATGGCCGTGCCGTAGGAATAGTCGCTGCGCAGCAGCGTAGCCCGATATACATACAGATCCAATGTCTCTATCTTGTCCGCCACCATGCCGTTGTAGAATACCAGGTACTGGTCAAGTCCTGTCCCCACGAAGCTCCCCACCTGCATCAGCATCAATACGATGAAGGTCGGCATCAGGGAGGGGATGGTGATATAGCGTATCTTCTGCATCCTGCTGGCTCCGTCGATAGCCGCCGCCTCGAACTCCTCCTGGTCGATGCCTGCAATGGCCGCCAGATAAATCACCGCGCTCCACCCCAGCCCCTTCCAGAGCCCCATGCAGGTCTGGAACACATAGACCGCGTTCTTGCTGGCCAGGAGGCTTGTGGGCTTGTCTGTCAGGCCCCAGGACAGCAGCAGGTTGGACAGCAGGCCGTCGTAGGAGAAGAACTGGAAGGCCAGTGCATAGACGATGACCCAGCTGATAAAGTTCGGGAAAGTGGTGATTGTCTGTATCGTCCGCCGCAGCCCGCTTCCCCTGATTTCGTTCAGCGCGATAGCGAAGACCATGGACAGGGGCGCCACCAGGTATCCCAGCAGAGCGAACATCACCGTGTTCTTCATGACCCGCAGCATGTTGGAATAATCCGAGAAGATCAGCCGGAAATATTTCAGCCCCACGAAGGGGGAATCCTGTATGGCGATTCCGGGGATATAGTCCAGGAAAGCCAGCACCCATCCGGCAATGGGCACATAACCGAAGGCAATCACCAGCGCCAGGCAGGGAAACAGGTAAATCCACAATCTGTAATCTTTTTTGATTTTCTTCCGGGGCCCCGTCACCCTGTGCTGTCTCTTATACACATCTGACGCTGCCGACGAAGAGACTCGTGTAG
>CAMQOJ010000288.1 GCA_947003375.1 uncultured Lachnospiraceae bacterium | reverse complement strand
CCTACCATACCAGGTACGAGCAGTACGCCCGCTGCTATACAAAAGGAATCTGCAAGCTGGACAGAATCATGCCCTTTTACCTCCGCGGCTTCCTGAAGCACTGCAATTTCGTCTTCGCGCCCACCTTAGGGATGCAGCGGTATCTCACGGACATATGCCATGTGCCGGGAGAGCGTACCGGAATCCTGCCCACGGGCATCGAGCAGAGGAATTTCCGCGTGGGCCGGGAGGAGGCCGGAGAGCTTCGCAGGCGATACGGGGCGGAGCATATGCCGCTTCTCCTGACGGTTTCCAGGATGGCGGGGGAGAAGAACGTCTCCTTCCTGCTGGAAAGCCTGGCCCGGGTGAAGTCCCTCTACGGAAAGCCCTTCCGTATGCTGATGGTGGGGGACGGGCCGGACAGGAAGGCCCTGGAGGAGCGCAGCAGGCAGCTTGGGCTTCAGGAGAACCTGGTATTCACAGGAACGATTCCGAATGAACGGATTGCCGTCTATTTCAAGGCGGCGGACGCGTTCCTTTTCGCCTCGAAGACAGAGACCCAGGGCATCGTGGTGCTGGAGGCCTTTGCCGGCGCCACCCCCGTGATCGCCGTGAAGGCGTCAGGAGTGGAGGATCTGGTGGATGATGGGGTGAACGGCATCCTCACCGGAGAGGATTCACAGGAGTACGCCGCCAAAGTTACGGAATTTCTGGAGGAGGCCTGTCACAGCCGGATGTCGGAGAACGCCCTGCAAAAAGCTGCCCTTTACCGGGAAGAAGCTGTTGCGTTAAAAGCGGTTCATTATTATAATAGTGTTATTGCGGATAACGCAACACAGAAAAAGCGGAACATCCGGCTGCTGCTGGAGGGCTGACATTCCTTCGGAGCCCTTATCCGGCCTTGATATGGATTCCATAAAAAAGGCCTTCCCGGACAGCCGGAATCCGCGATGAAAACCGGAGGGACAACAATGGAACAGAAGTATCACGTATTGGTGGTCGAAGACGACAAGGAGATTCGGGAGGGCATCGAAATCTACCTGAGGAATCAGGGATATGAGGTATATGAGGCCGCCAACGGCGCGGAGGGCCTGAAGGTGGTGGAGCGGGAGGAGATACACCTGGCAATCGTGGACATCATGATGCCCGTGATGGACGGGGTCACCATGCTGATGAAGCTGCGTTCAAAGGAATACGAGTTCCCCGTCATCATGCTTTCCGCCAAGTCCGAGGAGGTAGACAAGATCATGGGCCTGAACATGGGGGCGGACGACTACGTGACCAAGCCCTTCACGCCGCTGGAGCTCCTGGCCAGGGTCAATTCCCATCTGCGCAGGTATTCCAAGTATCTGTCCGCCCTGAAGGAGGACGGGAACAAAGACCATATCTATACCATCGGCGGCCTGGAGCTGAACGAGGACACCGTGGAGGTGAGTGTGGACGGGGAGCCTGTGAAGCTGACGCCCATGGAGTTCAAAATCGTGCAGCTCCTGATCAAGAACCCCGGCAGGGTCTTCTCCGCGGACGAGATTTATGAGCGCATCTGGAACGAGAAGGCCGTGAACACGGACACCATCATGGTACATGTGCGCAACATCCGGGAGAAAATCGAAATCGACCCCAAGAATCCCAAGTATCTGAAGGTAGTGTGGGGCGTGGGCTACAAAATCGACAGACAGTAAGCCGTCTGCTGGAAGCGGGGCAGGCGGATGGCAGGGCTTTTACAGGCATGGAAGGATGACGGCTGGCTGCCGGACGAAGCATGGAACATGCGGAGAACAGGTGTTTGGCCAATGGGGCAAGGATAGCAGGAGGGCGCTATGGGATTGTTTAGACACAAAAAGAAGCAGGCGGAACCGGCGGAGCAGCCATACACGGCTTCCGGAAATGACGGCAGAAAGCGCAGGGGCCTGAAGAGGCTGCGCCACGACGCGCCCTGGATCTACAGGGGGATGCTGGTAAGCCTGGCCTTTGCGGTGGTATTCAGCTGCTTCTATGGCATCTTCCGTTCCAGGGCGGAGAAATTCGAGGAAAATCCCCTGGAGACCGCGGACAACATCGCCTGGCTTTACCAGAACTGCTATCTGCTGTACCGCGACCTGTGCAATGCCCGGAGCGAGGAGTTCCTGGACTATTCCGAAATCTATCTGGAGACGGAGGAGGGGCATCTGTGGCTTCTGGACAGGGAGCGGAGACAGGAGTACAGGGATTTGCTGGATCTGCTGGCGGATATGGCGCAGGATGGGTACGATGCCCGGGAGGAGCTGACGGGGATATCCATGCAGGAGGCCATCCAGGAAGGTTATCTGAACCGGGAGGAGCTGCAGGCCTATATACAGGAGGGCATCCTGGACGAAAAGGAGCTGGAGGCTTACGCGGGCGGCCGGGAGGTTTACGACATTGGCCGGACAGACTCCCATGAACTGGAATACGAAATGCAGACGCTGGAGGAATACTTCGGCGCTCTGGAGACGAATTTCGCGGACCTGAACAGTTGCTACGACTATATCATCGAGGACCATGCCACCGGGAAATATGTGACGAACATGTCCGTGGACGACAGGAACAGAAGCGCTGAGGCCCAGTATTTCCAGCTCAGCTTCCGCTTCGACGACGCAGGGTATGTAACCATCGGGGACGATATCTGCGGCAAGGACGCGAGCCAGATCAGAAAGCTGGCCAATGAGGCCGTCAGGGCGAATTCCATCCAGGGCCAGCTGGACGAGGCCATGGATACCTTCGGCAGATACGGGCGGATGAAGGGGCCGGCGGGCTGTACCGTGACTTACGCCATTTCCACAGAGGAATGGGAGACCAGAAAGGAGAAGTCCCAGGGCCTGTACGTGGGCAAGCTGGTCAGCGGATTGGCCTATGACACGGAAGTCCAATTCTATGCCACGTCCAGCTATCACAACTTTTCCGCACATGCTTATTACAGCTTCGGCCTGGGGGGCATTCTGGGCATTTGCATAGCAGGGCTGGCGCTGCTGGGGATGTTCCTGCCCATGCCGGGGACCGGAAAGCCCTGGATGGAGGAGAAGGCCTGCGCGGTCTCGCTGGAATTCCTGGTCTGTGTGGGATTCTGCCTGATGGCCAGCGGCAGTGCGATTCTCTCCGTAATCGTCTATGTGGCCAGCGGCAGGGCAGGGGGGGCGTTTATGGAGTATCTGGGCCTGAGCCTGACCAGCGCCAAGGTACTGGCAATGGCGCTGAATATAGCGGCGCTCACCCTGTATGCGTTCTGCTGCTGGTATGCGGGCATCTGCGCCAGGGCTTTGCGGGAACTGGGTCTGTGGAGATATATCAGACAGCGGAGCATGATATACCGTTTCTTCCCGTTCATAAAAGGAAAGGCGGTGGGGGCTTATGAGGCGGTGGCGCATATGGATTTGACGAAGGACGCAAACTGGACGATTATCAAGCTGCTGATTGCCAACGCAGTGATCCTGCTCCTGATAAGCAGCCTCTGGGTAGGCGGTTTCCCGGTGGTGGTGGTCTACTCCGTTCTGCTGTACATCATCCTGCGGCGATATGTGAGCCAGCTGCAGAAACGCTACCGGATATTGCTGAAGGCTGTGGACGAGATTGCCCAGGGGAACCTGAACGTGTCCATTCCCGAGGACTTGGGCATCTTCGAGCCCTTCAGGGAGCAGGTGTTCAAAATCCAGGACGGGCTGCAGAAGGCTGTGGACACGGAGGTGAAGAGCCAGCGGATGAAGGTGGAGCTGGTGACGAACATGTCCCACGATCTGAAGACACCGCTGACCGCAATCATCACATACATCAATCTGCTGAAGGAGAAGGACATCACCCCGGAGCAGCGGGAAGAGTACCTGAATACGCTGGAGCGGAAGTCCCTGCGGCTCAAGAGCCTGATAGAGGATCTGTTCGAGTTCAGCAAGGCCAGCTCCCAGAACATCACGCTGAACATCATGGACCTGGACATCATGAACCTGCTGAAGCAGGTGGCGTTCGAGATGTCGGATAAGCTGGGGGAGGCAGGGCTGGACGTGCGGATGAACCTGACGGAGGAGAAGGTGATACTGCCTCTTGACAGCCAGAAGACCTACCGCATCTACGAGAACCTCTTCGGCAACATCGCGAAATACGCCCTGCCGGGCACCAGGGTCTATGTGAACGGCTTCCGGATAGGAGATACGGTCATCATCACCTTAAAGAATATCTCCGCCCAGGAGATAACGGTGGATTCCTCGGAGCTGACGGAACGGTTCGTGCGGGGGGACGCCTCCCGGAACACGGAGGGCAGCGGCCTGGGCCTTGCCATCGCCAAGAGCTTCATGGAGCTCCAGGGCGGGGAGCTGGCGCTGGAGGTGGACGGGGATCTGTTCAAGGTCACCACAACATGGCATATGCCCCAGGCAGACGCTTTATCCCGAGGCACTCCCGAATAGCCAGTGAGGGCAATCTGGGATAGTCCCAGAAAGAGAATAGAGTAAGTTCAAATGACCTTGTAGAGAGGAAATATCCTTTCTATGAGGTCATTTTATTTTGGGAGATAGGAGAGAGAATACCTTGAAATTACTGGGATTGCAGTGATTCAGATGCGAGTACGGTTTGAATCAGAGTGGCATGTTTCGCTTGTATCATGCTTCTGAATGGTTTTTGGTAGAAATGGGCAGAGGATATGCGGGATTGCCTTTAGAGGATAATCGGGAAAGAATGTACTGTCGCGTATAACCCAGACAATGTGTGCCAGACATGGCTGATTGAAAATGGCTCTTATATCCCCTTTGAGCTGGTCGAAAGCAGATTCAGGGATAAGGGCTTGACAGGGGTACAGGCCATGAAGCAGCGGCAGAGGGACTTAATCAGACAGGAGACAGGGAACAGGACACAGGCGGAGATAGACCTTGCGGGGCATATCAGTGCAGCGGTAGGGGCATCAGGAGGGCAGAAGAGGCCATCCATCTAGAATATCAGGGCAAACAGGGAAAAGGAGCAGGAAAGACTCCATAAGGACTTAGGAAAGGAAGTGGCGGCAGATGCTTAAGGAGAAGTGGGACATCGTGGAGAAAATTCCGTTGCAAAGAGAATCGGCATATCGAGCATGACGATAAAGACATATCTTCCTAAATGTATGGAAGAAATAAAGAAGCATGAGACAACACAGAGCGAGCTGTATGCGAGGAAACTGCTATGGGCTTTCCTGAAGATACAAATGAAGATAAAGTCCTTAATTGGAAACAGATTGTAAACCTATCTAATATAAGAAAAGAGAATGCTCTGGCATGTCTGCCCTCTCACATCAACTCAATCATCTTCAGAATCCTCTGCTTCTTGTCGGAGTCGCAGTATTTGAGCAAATCCATGATTCTGTCATCAAGTGCGGACTCGCTGTCCTTAGCGGGATGGAAAGTGTACTCGCCGTCAAGGAAGCAGTCAACACTGCAGTGCAGGATATCCGCAATCCTGACAAGTGCGGTCAGGGATGGATGGGCACGGCCATGCTCGATATTGGAGATATGGCTGGGGTTCACATCAAGCAGATTGGCGACTGCCTCCTGTGTATAGCCCCGTGCTGTCCTCCGTCTGGCAATCTTCCCACCGATTGTCCTGTAATCCAGTTCTTCCATGACAGGCTCCCCTTTCCCTGATAGTATGTCCTAATTTTAAGGTAGTATTCCTGCCAGGTTAAGGAGCTAAAGCAAAATATATTTAGCTATAGCTAAAGATACATGGCACCATCCCAGACAGAGCAGATACATGAGGCCATTGACAGGATCTGCCGACAGGCGGGAAAGGATGCTTTCTGGCAGGGGGCAAGGTGCATGGAGGAACTAGCGACAGGAGCCATGGAACCCTGATGATATATGCCCTTAAGAGGCTGCAGGATGCC
>CAMQOJ010000287.1 GCA_947003375.1 uncultured Lachnospiraceae bacterium | reverse complement strand
AGTGTATGTTGAAGACCGCGTCCAGATCCGTGTCGAAGCTCTGCCGGAACAGCAGGAGGTTCTGGCGGATGCGGTCGTCCTGTTCGGTGTAATAGATCCTCCGAAGCTGATACCGGAAGGCCACGAAAAAGCACAGCAGCAGGGCGCTGAGCAGGAGAAAATAAGACAGAAAATACTTTAACAGCGTACTGTAATTGATTGTCCACAATTTTTTCCTTATTTTCTCCATATGCGCCTCCCCCGCTTATGCAGTCATGGTGTTAGAGCAGAGCCAGGTTCCCTCCTCCAGTTCCCTCTCGCAAAATCCGTCTTCAAATTCCCATCCGGCGGGCAGACATATCCTGCCCCGGATCCGGCCGGTCAGGCGTATCTCCAGGGATACCCGCCCGCACCCCGCCGCATCCTGCCCTGTCCTCTCCCATCTCAGGGATATCTCCCCCCGCGGCGTCCGGCAGGACCCTGCGGCATGGCGGAGGCTGCGGATGAAATGGGGCCTGGCCAGGATGCTGTCCGGATCCTCCAGATGAGGGTTCGGCACGATGCCCGCCACGGTCTGCAGGAACCATGCGCTGATGTCCCCGAAGAAGTGGTGGTTCCTGGAATGGGCATCCGCCTCCGGCGCCAGGAAATCCTCCCAGAGGGAAGTGGCGCCCCTGGCGATCCAGTTGCCGTAGGAGGGATAGTCCGGCCTGGTAATCATCTCATAGGCCATGTCCGCCTCCCCGAAGTCGGAGAGCACACGGAAGAGCACCCGCAGCCCCAGCGCGCCGGCATTCATGTGCCCGCCGCTCTGGCGGATGATCGCCAGGAGCCTGGAAAACGCAGCCCTGCGCTCGGATTTCCGGAACAGGCCGTAATGGATCGCCATGGCCTGGGAGGCCTGGCAGCTTCCCGCCACAGTCATGGTGGAGAAATCGATCAGGTAATGCCGGAAGGCCTTCCTGAGCTCTCTGCACAGCCTGTCCGCGTACCACCGCTCGGTCTCCCTGCCCAGGGCGCGGAAGAGCGCCATGGCCTCCTCCAGGAGATGGACGCCCACGGCAGTGGAGGTCACCTCCACCGGAGCCTTCTGGCCGCCCCCGCTCTTGCCCGTCTCGCACCAGTCCCCCAGGCCCGTGTCCACCAGCCCTCTCTCGTTGCGCAGCCCCGACAGGCAGAAGAGATACCGGAAGATGGACGGCGCCGCTTTCCGGGCCGTATCCAGGTCCCCCCGGAATCGGTACAGACAGTACGGGATCTCCACAATGACCTGGTCCCAGGCGGGGCCGCATCCGTCCCCCCACTCTCCCGTGGGGACGATTCCCGGGAAGGAGCCGTCCTCCCGCTGGGCAGCCATCACATTGTACAGCCATTCCCGGAGGGAGTCCTCCACGGAGAGATTCAGGAGCATATGCTCCGCCGAGAGGGCCGCGTCCCCTGTCCAGCCGTTCTTCTCCCTGTGGGGGCAGTCCGTGGGGAACCAGAGGAAATTGGACAGGGTGGCACGCCTGGTCATCTCCCAGAGCCTGTCCGCCGTGGCGTCGGAGCTGGAAAAGGCAGCCATCTCCCGGAAGTCCCCGCCCAGGACATGATAGGCCAGCAGCTCTTCATCCGCCTGCTTCCTGTCGATTCCCCGCACATAAGCATACCGGAAACCGTAATAGCTGAAGCAGGGCCTCCAGCGCTCCTCCCCCTCCCCTCTGCAGATATAGCAGGTGTCCTGGACCCTGTCCTTATAGGGGGAATCGGACTCCGGGAACATCAGGTTCTTCCTGTCGAAGATCCCGTCATGAATCCATTCCCCGTAGGAGATCCGGATCTCCTGGCCGGGCCTGCCCCTGACCGTCAGCTCGCAGATTCCCGCCGCGTCCACGCCGAAATCATAGAGATAGCCGTCCTCATAGGGTGAGATGGACACAGCCCTTCTCGTCTCCCACACCTTCACCGGGGACGCGCCGCAGAGCCTGGGCGTTCCCCTGGGAGGCGTCCTCCTGACAACGGGCCTCCAGCCCTCCTCCGGCAGGTCCGGCGCGCACCAGCCCCGAATCTCCAGTCTGGCGTCATAGGTTTCGCCGCTCCGCAGGTCGTCCTCCAGAAGGGGAGAGGGATGGGCCAGGAAGGAATCGTCGCTCTCTATGGAGCGCTCCTCCCCGTCCGCGAATCCCATGTCCAGCCGCAGGGCCGTCATGGGCGCTCCCCTCCAACGGGCCCTGTGGAAATCCCATATGAATCCCCCGAAGGCGTTGCACATGCCGTTACCCAGCATGATTCCCAGGCAGTTGTCCCCCTCCGCCAGCCTGGGCAGCACATCATAGGAATCGTAATAGATGATATGGTCCGGATTGCTGATGTAAGGGGCCAGAGGGCATTTCGTAATCTCTATGCCGTTTATAAACAAACGGTATAATCCAATCCCGGCGATCAGCAGTTCCGCCCTCTCCGGCAGCCTGTCCAGAGCAAATCTCCTCCGAATATAGGGAGCCGGCACCTGGCGGCTGAAATCCGCGTATTCTGTCGTGGCTGAGATGAACTGCATCGGGAAATCCGGTCTGTTCTCCATATCCGTCACCATGCCTTTCCGCATTTTTCCTTTTTCGGCAATTTTCCGCGATTTTCGGCAATGCCTTTTTCCGTATAGCCTATTTTATGTTCCGCCCCCATTCCTGTCAACCCTTCACTGACCCGATCATCATCCCCTTGACGAAATGCTTCTGCACCAGAGGATAGAGGCACAGCACAGGCACCGTGGACACGATGATGGAGCTGTATTTCAGCGTCTGGGCCAACTGGGTCTTGCGCATGATCTCCTCCGGGCTCATGGAGCTGGAAATCTGCAGCGTCATCTGGGTGGTCAGAAGGAGCTTCCTGAGGACAGACTGCAGGGGCAGGAGCTGCTGGGAGTTGATATAGATCAGCGCCGAGTAGAAATCGTTCCAGTGGCCCACCGCGTAGAAGAGCCCGATGACCGCCAGGATGGGCTTCGACAGGGGCAGCACCACCCGGAACAGATACTGCACCGTGCCCGCGCCGTCCAGCTGGGCCGCCTCCCTGAGCTCCTCCGGTATGCTGTTCACGAAATACGTCCTGGTGACGATGATGTTGAACACGGAGAGGGCATTGGGAATCATCATGGCCCATACCGTGTCGATCAGGCCCAGCCTGTTCACCACCAGGTAGGTGGGAATCAGCCCGCCGCTGAAATACATGGTCACCATGAGCACGATGATCAGTATCTTCCGGGGCGGGAAATCCCTCCTGGACAGGGGGTACGCGGCGCAGACCGTGAGGACCATGTTGATGGCCGTGCCCAGCAGGGTGTACAGGAGGGTGTTCCGGTAGCCTGACCATATGGACTTATACTGGATCACCTCCTCATAGGCGTCCAGCGTGATCCCCTTGGGGAAGAGGATGACATTTCCCTGCCACACCTGACCGGGGTCGCTGATGGACGCGATCACCACGAACCACAGCGGCCACAGGAACACCACCAAAAGGACCAGCATCACCGCCAGGTTCACCATGTCGAACACGCTGTCCGCGTTCGGCTTCTTTTTCTTTATTGTTCTCCTTTTATCCATATCCATACCCTTCCATGCTCCGGCATGCCGTCCCGGGCTACCACAGGCTTTCCTCCGTCAGCCTTTTGGACAGCTGATTGGCCGCGATGACCAGCGCCATATTAATCACCGAGTTGAACAGGCCAACGGCGGTGGAGTAGCTGTAATTGTTCTGTATCAGGCCCACTCTGTACACATAAGTGTTGATGACATCCGAGGCCTGCATGTTCAGGTCGTTCTGCAGCAGGAAGACCTTTTCGAATCCCACATTCATCAGAGAGCCCATCTGCATGATCAGCAGCATGACGATGGTGGACTTGATGCCGGGCAGGTCGATATGCCGGATCCTCTGTATCTTCGTGGCCCCGTCCATGATTGCCGCCTCGTGGAGGGAGGGGTCCACCCCCGCCAGGGCGGAGATATAGATGATGGAGCTGTAGCCCATGCCCTGCCAGACACCGCTCCAGACATAGATGCTCTTAAAATACCTGGGATTGCTCAGAAAATCCACGGGCGTCCCCCCCAGGCCCGCGATGATCTGGTTGAAGATGCCTGTGTTCGCATCCATGAAAATCGCGATCATGCCGCAGATCACCACGGTGGAGATGAAATATGGGGCATAGGACACCATCTGCAGGGTCTTCCGGAGGCGTTCCTGTTTCAGATAATTCAGGAGCAGCGCGAACAGGATGGGAATGGGAAATCCCACCAGCAGCGTATACAAGCTGATCCCCACCGTGTTCCGCAGCAGCAGCCAGAAATTGTATCCTCCGAAAAACCGTTCAAAATGTTTCAGTCCCGCCCAGGGGCTCCCGAATATGCCCAGCTTCACCTTGAAATCCTTGAATGCCAGGACTACACCGCTCATGGGGATATAGGCGAAGATGATGTAATATGCGATGACCGGCAGGATCATCAGATAGAGGGCCCAGTTCTTTTTCAGTTCGCCTGCCAGCCTTACGGACAGCGGCCTGGCCGGCTTCTTTGCTCTTGCGTTTATGGCAGATACCCTGTTCACGCTCTGTATTCCTTTCCTGTTATTGTGGGTCATGCCGACAGGCGTCACAGGCCTGTCGGCATGAATGGTCCTTATGTGCGGGGTCCCTTCGGAGAATGGGCTCCCTTCCCTTTACTGCGCTGCCTGGAACGCCTTATTGTAGATATCGTAAAGTTCGGCAGCCCCCATGGTCTCCATGGTGGACTTGTAGTTCTCCCAACTGGCATCCAGGTCCAGCTCCCCGGTGATCACCTGGGCGCCGTACTGGTTGATATAGCTGTCCAGGTCCGCTTTCAGGGACGCGATGGTCTCCGTCTCCTCGGCGGTGTAGGCCATGGCGGGAAGCGGGAGCTCGCCCCACTGCAGCATCTTGCCCCTCTGTCCAATCAGGTAGGATTCATCGGGATCCGTGATGCCGGTGAACCAGAAGTCGGGCTGCAGGCCGGGGAAGGCCGTCTGGTCCTTTAAAGTCCCCTGCTCACGTATCGTCTCGATATCATCACCGATAGGCCCTCCCAGGTTCCAGGACCAGGTGCCGTCCCCATTGTCCACATAAGCCCTGTCTTCCACGCCCAGCCAGTAGAGCTCTCCGCCTTCCTGGGTGTAGAGCTGGTCGGCCCACGCCACCAGGATTTCGGGCTTCTCGCAGGCATCCGTTATCATCATGCTGCCGTGCATGATGCCCGTGGACAAGGGATAGGCCTGTCCCTCAAAAGGGTCTATGATCTGATACTTCTCGTCCTGCTCGCGTCCGGCGAACTGGAAGGACGCCAGTGCGCAGAAGCAGCCAAGCACATCTCCGGCGCTTCCCTTGGCCGCAATCTGGTCATAATTCTGGGTGAAGCTGGCGGAATCCAACAGGCCTTCCTCATAGAGCCTCGCAAAGTATCTGAGGAATTCCTTATAACCGTCGTCCGTAGGGACATATACCAGATTGCCGTCCTTCGTGGCACAGTAGGTGCTGCTGTCCATATTGTAGTCGAAATAAGGAAGGTAATGCAGCAGATAGCTCATGCCGTCCGGCACGGACAGAGGAATCTCGTCATCCGGGTTCCCGTTGCCATTGGCGTCCTGCTCCTTAAAGGCTTTCAGGATGTCGTAAAGGTCATCCAGGCTCTTGGGCGCTTCCAGGCTCAGGTTCTCCATCCACTCATAGTTCAGCCAGATATGGAAGCCTGCCTCCAGCTCCGCCCCTGCGTTCAGCGCGGGCATCTCATAGACATGGCCGTCAGGAGCCGTGATGAAAGGCCACAGCTCTCTTTCGTCCAGAAGAGCCGTCAGATTCGGCGCATATGTCCTGATATAGTCCTCCAGCGGC
>CAMQOJ010000286.1 GCA_947003375.1 uncultured Lachnospiraceae bacterium | reverse complement strand
GTTCATCACCTTATCCAGTTTATACAAGGTAAGGCCGATCCGGTGATCCGTCACCCGGCCCTGAGGGAAATTGTAGGTGCGGATTTTCTCCGAGCGGTCTCCGGTTCCGATCTGGCTTCTGCGAAGCTCCGCCTCCGCATCATGCCGCTGCTGCTGCTCCATGTCATAGAGCTTGGCCCTCAGCAGGGCAAAGGCCTTGGCCTTGTTCTGAAGCTGGGACTTCTCCGTCTGGCTGTACACCACGATGCCCGTGGGATAGTGGGTCAGGCGCACCGCGGAATCCGTGGTGTTGACGCACTGGCCGCCGTTTCCCGAGGCCCGCATGACATCGATCCGGATGTCCTTCTCCTCGATGACGATATCTATATCTTCATCCACCTCCGGCATCACCGCCACGCTGATGGTGGAGGTGTGTATCCGCCCGCCGCTCTCCGTCTCGGGCACCCTCTGCACCCGGTGCACGCCGCTCTCATACTTCATCCTGGAGTAGGCGCCCTGCCCGGTGATCGTGAACTGTACCTCTTTCATGCCGCCGATGCCGATTTCATCCACATTCAGCGTCTCCACCCTCCACCGCTGGCCCTCCGCGTAGTGCACGTACATCCGATAGATCTCCGCGGCGAACAGTGCCGCCTCGTCCCCTCCCGCGCCTGCCCGGATTTCCACGATTACATTCTTGTCATCATTCGGGTCTTTGGGAAGCAGCAGGATTTTCAGCTCCTGCTCCAGCTCCTCCACGCGCTTCCTGCTCTCGCTTAAGGTCTCCTTGATCATCTCCCGCATGTCATCATCGCTCTCCCCCTCCAACAGCTCCAGGGAGTCCTCGATTTCCTGCCTGCACTTCTTATATTCCGTATAAGCGTCCACGATGGGTGTCAGGTCGCTCTGCTCCTTCATAAGCTTCCGGAACCGCTCCTGGTTGGCGGTCACGGTGGGCTCGTGGAGCTCGCTCAGAATCTCCTCGAACCGAATCAGCAAATCCTCTAATTTATCGAACATATCTCCTCTCATTCTGCCGCCGAGACGGCTCTTCATCCTCTCACTCTGCCAGACGGCGGGCCTTTCCCTGTCTGCCCTGCGCCTGTCCCGTCATCCCGGGCCTGTCATTGCCCCGGATACCCCCGGCATCCGCCGCTCAGCCGAATCCAAGCGTCCCGCAGACCACCCTGTCCAGTCCGGCATAATCCTTTACCACGGCCACCTCCAGGAATCCCGCTTCCGCCAGGAGCCCGCTGACAGCCTCCCCCTGGTCGTATCCGATTTCCAGGAAAAGCATCCCGCCGCCGCAAAGATGCGCCCTGCAGCCCTCCACGATCCTGCGGTAGAAGGCAAGCCCGTCCTCCCCGCCGTCCAGGGCCAGCACAGGCTCGTGCTCCCGCACCTCCGGCATCAGGCCCGGAATCTCCCCGCTCCGGATATAGGGCGGATTGGACACGATGATGTCGAATCTCCCTTCTACGCCGTCGAAGAGGTCGCTCTCCATGAATGAAATCCTCCCCTGCCTGTCCCCCGCACATGCAAAATCCGCCCCACAGCCGTCCAGGACCTCCGTCCCGTCCCGCATCCAGGCGCAGGCCGAAGCCCCCAGCAGCCTTTCCGCGTTCCCTCTGGCCACGGCCAGGGCCTCCCCGGAGATGTCCGCTCCCACCCCCCGGCAGTCGTTGGAATAGTGCAGGAGGCTTATCAGGATACAGCCGGATCCCGTGCACATATCCAGTATCCGCATGCCGTCATGGAGGTTGCGCAGCGCCTCCTCCACCAGGACTTCCGTATCCTGCCTGGGAACCAGCACATGCCCGTCCACGGCAAATTCCAGTCCCATGAACGCCTGCACCCCTGTGAGATGCTGGAGGGGGATCCTCCCCTTCCGCCCGGCAATCAGCCTTTCATATTCCGCCTGCTCTCCGGCGCTCCGCTCTCTGTCCCCGTGGGCCAGCAGGTCGTTTCGGTCCGTGCCGCAGACCCACTCCAGGAGCAGCCTGGCATCCAGCGCCGCCTCCGGGACTCCCGCCCCTTCCAGCGCATCCCTTCCCCGGCGGTACAGTTCCCCATACGTCATATGTCAGCCTTCCCCTGTCTCCAGATCCTCCGCCTGGTATCCGAAATTGTCCCTCAGATACTGCTTCCAGTCAAACACGGTCTCCACTGCGGCGATCGCCACCTCCACCATGCTCTCGTCCGGCTCCTTGGTGGTCATCCGCTGGATGGCCATGCCCGGCGCGGACAGAATCTGTATGAAAATATTGTCGCTGCGCCCCGCCAGCCGGATAATCTCATAGGAAATCCCGGCCACCACGGGCATCAGCGCGATCCTGATGGCCACCCTGGCCACAGGGTTCTCCACCCGGATGAAGAAGAACAGCACGATGCTCACCAGAAATACGAAGAAGATGAAGCTGGTCCCGCATCTCTTATGGAGCCTGGAGCTGCGCATCACGTTGGACGGCGTCAGAGGCCTCCCCCTCTCGATGCAGTTGATGCACTTATGCTCCGCGCCGTGATAGCGGTACAGCCTGCGGATGTCCTTCATCAGGCTGATGCCCCAGATATACAGGATGAAGATCAGGATGCGCACCACGCCCTCGATAATGGCCATCAGGGACTGGTTGCGCAGGGAGCTTTTCAGCAGGGATGTCAGGTAATAGGGCAACACCACGAAAATACCCAGGGCCAACACCACCGCGAAGCAGGTGACCAGCGCGGACATCAGCTTCTCCCCTGTCTCGTTCTTCGGCTTCTGCTGCCCGGAATTCCCTTCTTCCCCGCCCGGCTCCTCCTCATAGAAGGAGGCCGAGAAGTTCAGGCACTTCATGCCCAGCACCAGGGAATCGATGAAATTGAAGATGCCCCTGACAAAGGGAATCTCCTTCACCTTGCTGCCGGGCAGTATGCCCCTGTGGTTGTCCACCTCCACGGAGATGCCCCCATCGGGCCGCCTGACGGCCACCGCGTATTTCTCCTTGTTCTTCATCATGATGCCCTCCAGCACCGCCTGCCCGCCGATGCCGGAATAACGGCCCTTCTTTGCCATACTCTTATCCTCCGATATTTCCATCTCAAATAGCTTTAGCTATGGCCCCTCTCAAAAAAAGCCCTCCGCTAAAGCTGCCCTGAATGTCATTGTAAAAAAGGTTGAGATGCAAGCACACCTCAACCTTTCCTGCGATTCCCATGACCTTATTTCACGCCATATTTCCGATTGAACTTCTCAATACGCCCGTCAGCCCTGGTCATCTTCTGCTGGCCAGTGTAGAAGGGATGGCATTTGGAGCATACTTCTACGTGAATCTCAGGCTTTGTAGAGCCGGTCACGAAAGTATTGCCGCAGTTACATGTCACGGTTGCCTGATGGTACTTAGGATGGATTCCTTCCTTCATCTCGTTCACCTCTTCTATGATATCTTCGCAGCTGCGAAACCCATAATATTTGATGTTCACATCCGCACTGCTTATGGAACCACAAACAGCGATATCATTGTAGCATAAGGATTATGGAGTTGCAAGTCCTATTTTAAATAAATTTGTTTCTTTTTACCATCTGAACGAATTCATTATTGTTCCTGGTCCGGGCGAACATATCCAGAATGCGGTCCGTGGCCTCATCGGATTTAAGGCCGTTCAAAGCCCGGCGCATGATATTGATGGCATCCAGCTCCTCATTGGTCAGAAGGAGATCCTCCCTGCGGGTGCCGGACTTCGCCAGGTCTATGGCCGGGAAGATGCGCTTCTCGGACAGCTTCCTGTCCAGAATCATCTCCATGTTGCCCGTGCTCTTGAATTCCTCATATATCACATCATCCATCTTGCTGCCCGTGTCCACCAAAGCCGTGGCCAGGATGGTCAGGCTGCCGCCTCCGCGCATGTTCCTGGCCGCGCCGAAGAACCGCTTAGGCATATGGAGCGCCGCCGGATCCAAGCCTCCGGAAAGGGTACGGCCGCTGGGGGGCACTACCAGGTTGTAGGCTCTGGCCAGACGGGTGATACTGTCTAACAGGATGATGACGTCCTTTTTGTGCTCCACCAGGCGCTTGGCCCGCTCGATGACCATCTCGGACACCCTCTTGTGGTGCTCCGGCAATTCGTCGAAAGTGGAGTAGATGACCTCCACGTTGGTGCCGATGATGGCCTCCTTCACATCCGTCACTTCCTCAGGACGCTCGTCTATCAGCAATATCAGCATGTGCACATCCGGATTTGTGTGCAGGATGGACTTCGCCACCTCCTTCAACAGTGTAGTCTTGCCGGCCTTGGGCGGTGATACAATCATGCCTCGCTGACCCTTGCCGATGGGGCTCACCAAATCCATTACCCTCATGGCCACGCTGCTGCCCTGGGTCTCCAGCTTGATGCGCTCATCGGGGAAGATAGGCGTCATATCCTCAAAGGCCTTGCGCTTGGACGCCTCCTCGATGGTATAGCCGTTGATGGTACGGATGAACAGCAGCGCGCTGAACTTCTCCTGCTGGGTCTTGATGCGCTTGTTGCCACGCAGAATGTCCCCGGTCTTCAGGCCGAAGCGCCGTATCTGGCTGGGGGCCACATAGACATCGTTCTCCCCGGGCAGATAGTTCTCACAGCGGATGAAACCGTAGCCGTCCGGCATGACCTCCAGGATGCCGCTGGCCTCCTCGCCGCTGTCCAACTCCTTGGGATAGGTCTTCTCGTCATAGACCTCGTTGGACCGGGTAGGACGCTGCGGAGCCGCAGGCTGGGCGGCGGCAGTCGCCGGGGCGCTCTGTCCTGACGCCTGAGACCCTGTGGGTGCCGCCTGGGACGATGCTGCCGCTGTCTGGCTTGGCGCAGGCTGGGGTGCCGCAGGCGCCGATGCCTTGGCAGGCTCGTCCGCTTTCTTCGTCTTCTCCGCCGGAGCCGCAGGCTCTGCCTTGTAGCTGCTCTCATCCTTTACCATTTTCTGCGCACGGTCCTTGTGCTGGGGAGAAGCGGACGAGCGCTTGTTGGTCACTACTCCCTTTTTACGCACAGGTTCCGCCTCGCCGGTCTGCTGCGCCTCCTCTCTCTTGGGAACTTTTTCCGCCTCCTGCTTCTTTATCCTCTCATCCTCAGCCAGCATAGCTTCCACAAGGTCAGCCTTTTTCATAGAAGATGTACCTTTGAGCCCGCGAACCTTCGCAAGCTCTCTAAGCTGTACAAGTGGCAGTGATTCATACTTTTCTTTCATAGATTCCTCCTGATTTTAATTGTCACAGAACAACAGAAGACACCTTATGCATTCTATTGTCATGAATAAAGGGGGGCACAGCTTGATTAGACATTGATGTGCAGCCTTGACATGCATGGTCGAACCCATACCTCATGTCCCTATTATAATACACTTTTCCAAAAATAGGAACCCCTAAATTATAATTATGACGAATAAAAACTTGCGAAAGGGCACGAATTATTATATGATACAGATAGTATGGCAGAATATGTCAGCAAAATACAGAAAAGAGGTAATACGATGAAAGTCACTGAAAAAGCCCTTATGATGCACGAACAGTGGAACGGCAAGCTGGAAATCACCTCCAAGGCCCCGGTAAGGTCCAGAGAAGACCTCTCCATCGCCTATACCCCCGGTGTGGCAGAGCCCTGTAAGGCCATTGCCCAGGACAAAGAGGACGCATATAAATATACCATGAAGGCCAATACCGTGGCTGTAGTCTCCGACGGGAGCGCCGTCCTGGGGCTGGGCAACATCGGCCCTCACGCCGCCATGCCCGTCATGGAGGGAAAGGCCGTCCTGTTCAAGGAATTCGGCGGCGTCAACGCGATTCCCATCTGTCTGGACACCCAGGACACGGAGGAGATCATCAAGGCGGTCACATGGCTGGCCCCCGCTTTCGGCGGCATCAACCT
>CAMQOJ010000285.1 GCA_947003375.1 uncultured Lachnospiraceae bacterium | reverse complement strand
TACGAGATCCTCATCTGTCTCGTGGGCTCGGAGATGTGTATAAGAGACAGCCTTTATTATATTTACTGCCTGTCGGGCAGCATATCCCTCCCTGTCTTCCAGCCTGTCCCCTGTCCATGGGAGGCGCCGGGGAAGCCCCCTCCCCAGCGCCTCCCATGGATTTTCGCGGTTTTCATGTGCTTTTCCATCAAAAAAAGAGCCCCTCGCTCCTCCCGGAACCCAGGACTCCTCTCCCGAACCATCCGTTTTCCTCACGTAGTCCCCCTCTCCACCAGGCGCACCGGAAGCACCGTCCGCTTGGGCACCAACTTCCCGGAGACGGAGTCATGGAGCAGGTTTACGGCGATCTCCGCCATCTCCCTGACAGGCTGGTGGATGGTGGTGAGCCGGGGCGTGGTGAGGGTGGCCAGGAACGCGTCGTCGAACCCGATTATCTTCAGCCGCTCCGGCACCGGAATGCGGAGCCTCCCGCAGGCCTGCAGGGTCTGGGCGGCGATGACGTCGCTGTTCACGAACAGCCCGTCGGTCTCCGGAAATTTCCGCAGGGCTTCCTCCAGCATTTCCTCGTACATCATGCTGTCATACTGAATCTCCTCCGTAAGAATCTCCTCAAAGTGCACATGCTCCCTCTCGCAGACCTCCCGGAAGCCCTCCGTGCGCATGTCCGCGGGCATGAAGACACCCCCGATGTTCCCCACATGGAGCAGATGCCTGCAGCCGCAGGCAATCAGCTTCTCCGCGGCCAGCACACCCCCCTGCCTGTTGTCGCATTCCACCGCCGCCGTGCCGTTGTCCAGGAACCGCTCGATGGTGACCACCGAGATTCCAATCTTGTCGAAGACCTCCATCGGCACGGTGCCGCTGCACAGGATGATCCCCGCCACCTTGTTGCCGGTGCAGATGTCAATGTATTCCCTTTCTTTCTCCTGTATGTTCCGGGAATTGCACAGCAGTATCCTGTACCCCTTCTGATAGGCCTGGTACTCCAGGTGGCTGATCATCTCTATGAAATACGGATGGCGGATATGCGGCACGATGAGCCCTATGGTGTTGCTGCTGCTCTTGGAGAGGGACCGGGCCACCTCATTGGGCCGGTAGTTCAGCTTCTTCATGGCCTGGTCCACCTTCTCCCGGGCCCTGTCGCTGATGTATCCCCTGTTGTTCAGCACCCGGGACACCGTGCCTACCGTAAGCCCCGATTCCCTCGCCACATCCTTCAGCGTCGCCATTCCATCACTCCCTTTTCCAGATTGTCCTCCGTCTTTATGACAAGCGATAATCATTTCTTTCCACCAGTATACCATATTATCCCGGATACGTAAAGACTGCCAAAAAATATGTCTTCAAAAACCGCCGTTTAAGTGGTATAATATTGGGACACAAATACATGTGTCAATTTTTGCATCCATATGCGCCATGCACGGACAGAGGGGAGTTTTCATATGCATATACCGAAAAAGAACTGGCAAAACATAGTCTATATCAGCATCCTGCTGGTGGGGGTCTGCCTGCTGTTCCAATGGTATTCCGCCAAGAACAGACACCGGATCGAGAGCCAGAACCTCAATTACGCCATGGACGCCGCCAATCAGACCGTCAGGCGGATCGAGGGCGAGTTCGAAAGCGCCCTGCTGCGCCTGCGCAATTACGCCTATCTGCTGGGCACCGGCGAGATCCAGCCTGAGGTCACCACCGCTCTGCTGAGAGGCATGGAGGAGAACGCGTCCTTTGACGCCATCCGCTTCACCAATGCGGAGGGGCTGAACATGGCCTCAGACGGCAAGACCAACGATAGCCGGGACAGGAACTACTACATAGCCGGAATGCAGGGGGAGAGCGGCATGGAGGTGCTCACATCCCGGATCACCGACCAGATAATGACTGTGTTCTACGCCCCTGTGGAGCATGAGGGCGAAATCACCGGGATACTGCTGGGGCTGTACTTTGCGGAGGATTATCTCCGGGACATGCTGGCCGCCAGCTATTTCGGCGAACCGGCGGATGTCTATCTCTGCTCCCAGGACGGGATGATCATCGCCAGCTCCAACAGCGTCAGCCACGAGCAGCCTCTCCCGGAAATGCTGCTGGAGTCCGGCGATATAGATGCGGAGACCGCCGACGCCGTCTGGGCGGCATTCGGGAGCGGCAGCGGCAGCGCGGGCTTCCTCTGCACGCCCGAGAGCCTGTCCGACAATCTGTGCGTATTCCATATTTCGGACAGCGACTACGTGCTGGTCCAGGCCTTCCCCCAGAACGTGACCCAGGCCATGGTCCGGGAGGCCAACCATGCCGGCATGGTGCTGCAGGTGATCCTGATCTGCCTGTTTGCCGTCTACATCATCGTCCTGCTGTTCCGCAGCCGGATGCGCCGGAAGACCCTGGAAAAGCAGAACATCCAGTTCGGCTATGTGCTGAACGGCCTGAACACCCTGTTTTCCTCGAGATACCTCACGGTGGACCTGGAGGCCAACACCTATTCCTATATGGCGGGAATCAGGCCGCTGAGCAGCAGCCTGGACATGGAGGGCTCCTACGATGATATCATCCGGATCCACGCGCTGGACATCATCGGAGAGGAGGGGAAGGAACATTTCCGGCAGACCTTCGAAATCGGCTCCATCACGGAAATCCTTGCGAACCAGGATACCTACACCTATGAGTGCCATGTCTCCCGCAGCGGTAAGGAGAACTGGGAACATCTGATTGTGGTATGCCTCCAGCGGGAGGAGGGGCGGGCTGTCCGCATTCTCCTGGTCCGCCAGAACATCACAGAGCTGAAGCAGCGTGAGCTCCAGAGCGAGAAGGCGCTGTCCATCATGAACCGCAAGGAGCGTCAGTACCGGATCGCCATCACCTCCACGGCCTTCTGCACCTTTGAGCTCAACCTTACCAGGGATCTCATCGAGCATGATATTCTCTGTTCCACAGACAGCGGCCAGATTTCCATGCTGGAAAAGCTGGGGCTGACGGCTCCCTGTCCCGCCTCGGCCTGCTTTGAGGGATGGAAATCCTTCATCATGGAGGAATCCCGGGAGGAGTATGAGGCCGTGGCCAGTCCGGAGCAGCTCCGGAAGCGCTTCGAGATGGGCGAGATGGAGGTCAATGTAGACTACTGGGGCTGGGCTGAGGACAATTCGCCCATGTGCGTGCGGCAGTCCTTCATCATGAACCGGGAGGATGACACAGGCGACATCATGGTCATGGTGGTGTCCAAGGACATCACCGCCCAGGTGCAGAAGCAGCGGGAGCAGACCCGCGCCCTGCAGGATGCCCTGATGCAGGCCCAGCGGGCCAATCAGGCCAAGACCACCTTCCTCTCCAATATGTCCCACGACATACGCACGCCTATGAACGCCATCATCGGCTTCGCCAGCATCGCGGCCAGCCATATCGACAACAGGGATCAGGTCAGGGACTGCCTGCAGAAGGTGCTCTCCTCCAGCAACCATCTCCTGAGCCTGATCAACGATATCCTGGACATGAGCCGCATCGAGAGCGGAAAGGTGCAGATCAAGGAGCAGGAGTGCAATATCTCCGAGCTGACCCACAACCTGGTGAACATCATACAGCCCCAGGTGACGGCCAAGCGGCTGGACCTGTTCATCGATACCTTCAACGTGAACAACGAGGACGTGATCGCCGATCCCCTGAAACTCAGCCAGGTCTTCGTGAACCTGCTGAGCAATGCCGTGAAGTACACCCCCGCGGGGGGCACGGTAAGCTTCCGCATCCAGCAGCAGTCCACCTTCCACCGGGGCAGGGGCGACTACGTATTTATCATCAAGGACAATGGCATCGGCATGGCGCCGGACTTTGTGGAGCATATCTTCGAGCCCTTTGAGCGGGAGGCCAGCACCACCAAGACCGGCATCCAGGGCACGGGCTTAGGGATGGCCATCACCAAGAACATCGTGGAGATGATGGGCGGCACCATCACCGTCCAGAGCGAAAAGGGGCAGGGCAGCGAGTTCCGGGTGGAGCTGAGCCTGAAGCTCCAGGATACCGAGCGGAACGCGGCCCAGATCAAGGAGCTGGAGGGGCTGCGGGCCATTGTGGTGGACGATGACTGCGACAGCTGTGAGAGCGTATGCAGGATGCTGACCCAGATCGGCATGCGGGCGGAGTGGACCACCTCCGGAAAGGAAGCGGTCTATCGGGCGAAGAGCGCCTACAATGACGGGGATTCCTACCATACCTATATCATCGACTGGCAGATGCCGGAGATGAGCGGGCTGGAGACCTGCCGGCGCATCCGCGAGGCCATCGGCCGCGAGGTCCCCATCATCATCCTCACCGCCTACGACTGGACGGACATCGAGGAGGAGGCCAAGCAGGCAGGGGTCACCGCCTTCTGCGCCAAGCCGCTGTTCATGTCCGACCTGAAGTCCGCACTGCTGGCCGCCAACCATCTCATCGAAAAGGAGAGCGAATCCGCCTCCTGGACAGAAGCTGATTTCTCCGGCAAGCGCATCCTCCTGGTGGAGGACAATGAGCTGAACCGGGAGATTGCCGAGGCCATCCTGACGGAGACCGGCTTCGAGGTGGAGTCCGCGCCGGACGGCACCGACGCGGTGGACATGGTGCGCCAGGCCCAGGAGCATTATTACGATGCCATCCTCATGGACGTGCAGATGCCCGTGATGGACGGCTACGAGGCCACCAGGACCATCCGGGCCCTGCCCAGGCAGGACGTGAAGACCCTGCCCATCATCGCCATGACCGCCAACGCCATGGAGGAGGACAAGGAGAACGCCCTGAAGAACGGCATGAACGCCCATGTGGCGAAGCCGATCGACATCGATTTGTTCTTAAAGATTCTGGGAAAATATTTGGGTTAAAGCTTATGCATGGAAAGGCCCCTGCCACCGGATTCTCCGGCGGCAGGGGCCTTTTATGCTTATTGGTACAGTTCCCGGTTCCGGCTCCCCGGATTTTCACCTGCCGGATCCGGCATTTCCGCTTTGCCCCTCTATCTGCGCTCCCGCTCCCAGCTTCTGCGCAATCAGGGTATCCATGCAGTGTTTATGGGGCACGCCGCCGCTGTTGCAGTCAAAGACCTCCTCCCTGCAGGTATGGAACAGCCAGTCGTGGTAGTAGCCGAACAGCTCCCCGGACTGCCAGGGATGCCGCAGCTCCTCATCCCTGGTGCTGTCCCAGGCCCGGGCGATGAAGGGCTTTCGGACGAAGACGTTCAACGCGTTGAACCCTCCCTCTTTGGTATGGGCCTTCAGGTCGTCGCAGAGCTCCTGCCTGCGGGGTTTCGGGATGAAGTGGAGCATGCCGCTGCTGAAGATGATATCATAGTCATCGTCCGGCCGGTAGTCCAGGATGTCGGCCTTGAATAGCCTCACGGCCACTGCGTTGTGCTCCGCCAGGCGCTTGGCCTTGTCGATGCCCTGCTCCGAGATGTCGAAGGCAGTGACGTCATAACCGCATTTCGCCAGGAACACCGCGTCCTTCCCCTCCCCGCAGCCCATGTCCAGCACCCGGTAGGGCCTGATGGGCGGAAGGAGCTTCATGATGTCATAACAGATGCGGTTGGGCTGGAGCCCCCAGTAATACTCGTCCATCTCATACCGCTTGTCGTAGTCCGTCACCACGCTGCGGTAGCCCAGCAGGGCATCCACGGTAGTGTGGAGGGCCGCCGCCAGCCTGGGCAGCATCTCGATGTCCGGGTAGGCGGTGCTGTTCTCCCATTTCGACACCGCCTGGAAGGAAATGTTCAGGGTCTTTGCCAGCTGGTTCTGGGTCAGGCCCAGCTCCCTGCGCCTCTTGCTGATGACTTCTCCTGTTTTCAGATGATCCATTGTCTCGCCTTTCTGCTGTGGAATGCATTGCTATCGTGACTCTTTTATCCT
>CAMQOJ010000284.1 GCA_947003375.1 uncultured Lachnospiraceae bacterium | reverse complement strand
GTATTGCATAGGGGGTAAGGAAATGGCAAAGGTTACGATTCAAAGCATTGCAAATGATCTGGGGCTATCCCGGAATACGGTGTCCATGGCGCTGAAGGGCAACGACCTGGTGGCCCAGCGGACCAGGGAGATGGTGCTGCGGTACGCGCAGCAGAGAGGGTATGTGGCATCCTCGGGAGAGGAGGGGGAGAGGCAGCCTCCGGAGAGGGAGGAGGCCGGGGAGCACAGGATCATGATCCTGCGCAAGCCCGATGTGGCGGTGTACTGGGACAAGGTCATCAACGGCATATCCGAGGAGGCCAGCCGCAACTACTGCCAGACCCAGGTGGCGGTGGTGACCCAGGAGGATGAGGATGCGCTGCGCCTGCCGCCGGGGCTGGAGGATGGCATCGAGGCGGTCTTCTGCGTGAAGATGATGAATATAGACTATATTAATGTAATCAAGCGGAGGGGGATTCAGATATTCCTGCTGGACACTTATAAGGATGTGGATGGGGAGATGCCGGGGGACGTGGTGAAGATAGACAGCTTCCGGCCTGTGGTGAAGCTGGTCAGGCACCTGATCGACCAGGGGATGCGCAGGATCGGCTTCCTGAACGAGAGCAGCAGTATTTATGAGACCATGCACGACCGCTTCGACGGCTATCTCTATGCCATGCGCCAGGCGGGAATGGAACCTGTCCCGGAACTGGTGATGCCGGATACGGAGCTGGTGAGCAGCGAGTTCTACAATGATCAGACCTTTAAACAAATCGTAAAAGGGTATCAGGAACAGGGACTGCCGGAGGCGGTGGTGTGCGGGAACGATGAGATCGCCAAGTTCCTGACCCAGGCCCTGCGCAGGCACGGGATCCGGGTGCCGGAGGACGTGGCGGTGACGGGCTTCGACAATGACGAGGAGGGCATGCTGGACCCCTTCTTCACCACGGTGAACGTGGACGCGAAGTGGCTGGGAAAGCGCATGGTGCAGTGCTTCCTGTGGCGGCTTGGGCATCCTGAGGCCCCTTTTGAGAAGATAGACGTGTCGGGGCGGATCATCATACGGAAATCATCGGTGAAGCGTGTTTGAGGAACAGCACAAGCCGAAGCCAAAGGCGGAAAAGGGAAAAGCAGATGACGGCGGAATAGGACGCCGCAGATAAAAAGGGCTCGCGCAGGGCTCTTTTTTGATGCCTGTTTTTCCTTTTGGGCAAAGTAGACAAAAATAGTGCAAAATAGTGCATTATATAATTATTAAAATTGTATAAAGTGTCAAAAGTGTCATAAATTACACAAACTATATTGACTTTTAAGCACCAAAGTGCTTTAATATAAACAAGAAAACGCACAAACAAATGCACGAATAAGCCCCGGGATAAAAAAAGATAGCATAGTGCAATCGTGCATCGAATAGTGCAAAATAGTGCTAAATGCCAGTCCATCAGAAACAACAATGAGAGAGGAGAGTGTGAAAATGGCAGAAAACAAAGGCACGAAAAAAACGGATTTCAAAACCAGGTGCCAGACCACATGGAAGGATATGGTAAAGTACCGTTGGCTGTACTTCCTGCTGATTCCCGGAATCCTGTTCTTCGCGATCTTCAAGTATGTGCCCATGGGAGGACTGAGAATCGCGTTCATGGATTATAACCAGTATAATCCGGCAAAGAGCACGTGGGTGGGCCTGGACCAGTTCGTGAAGCTGTTCTCCAAGGCATCGTTCCTGCCCGTCCTGCGCAACACGGTGGTCATCAGTCTGCTGAAGCTGATTATCGGATTCCCCATACCGGTGATACTGGCGCTGATGATGAACGAGATGAGGAGCCTGAAGTTCAAGAAAGTCTCCCAGACACTTTTGTATCTGCCCCACTTCATTTCCTGGGTCATCCTGGCAGGTATCATCATGACCCTGCTGGATCCCGACAATGGACTGATCACCCAGCTGATCTACAACCTGACCGGAGAGAGGGTCATGGTGCTGACCAGCACGAAATGGTTCGTTCCCATGCTGATTGTGACGGATATCTATAAGGGCATGGGCTGGGGCACGATCCTCTACTTCGCGGCCATCAGCGGCATTGACCCGCAGCTGTACGAGGCGGCCTCCATCGACGGAGCCGGCAAGTGGAAGCAGATGCTCAACATCACCCTGCCGTCCATCGTCCCTACCATCGTGGTCTGCTTCATCATGAACTGCGGCAATATCCTGAACGCGGGCTTCGACCAGATATTCATGCTGTATACATCCCATGTGTACGAGGTGGCGGATATCATCGATACATATGTGTATCGGATGGGCCTGATTAATTCGGACTATTCCTTTTCTACGGCGGCAGGTATGTTCAAGTCCGTTGTCGCTTTCATACTGATCGTGTTCGTCAATAACGTAGCGAAGAAGACCGGCAATGAGGGCCTGTATTAGGCTGGTGCCAGGAAAATGGAGGTGTAAAATGAAAGACATGAAAAACCATCTCACGAAAGTAAGGCGCGGCCGTGGAGAGGTTGCGTATGGTGTATTCAACTATATCTTTTTCACGGTGCTGTGCATTATCATGGTGTATCCGTTCTGGCATGTGGTCATGATGTCCTTAAGCTCGGTGGAGGCCACGGCAAAGGGCGGCATCTTCCTGTGGCCCAAGGGCTTCAACCTGGACACCTACGCCCAGGTATTCAAGGATCCGTCCATCTGGACAGGATACCTGACTACGGTGCTGGTGACCATCAGCGGCACTTTTCTGGGCACGCTGTTCACGGCTACCACGGCCTATCCTCTTTCCAAAAAGGATCTCCCTTTTGGGAAGACCATGCTTCTGCTGGTGCTCTTCACCATGCTGTTCTCCGGCGGCATGATTCCGGGCTACTTGCTGATCAAGGGACTGGGCCTGATCGACAACCGCTGGGCGCTGGTGCTCCCCGGACTGGTCAGCGCCTATAATGTCATCATCATGAAGAGCTTCTTTATGACGATTCCGGAGAGCCTGGAGGAGTCGGCCAAGATTGACGGCGCTACGGAGGTGACCATCTTCTGGAAGATAGTGCTCCCGCTGTCCAAAGCCACCATTGCCACCATCGCCCTGTTCACCGCGGTGGGATACTGGAACGATTACTTCTCCAGCGTGCTTTACATCAATACAAAGAGCAGATGGGCCTTACAGGCAGTGCTGCGCTACATGCTGACCAACACCAACCAGGCCATGCAGTCCGCGGGCGTCACGGTAGCTTCTGCTACAAATGTAACAGCGGCGACCATCAAGTCCGCCTCCGTGGTCATCGCCACGGTTCCTATCCTCTGCGTATATCCTTTCGTGCAGAAGTACTTTGTAAAAGGCGTCATGATTGGCGGCGTGAAAGGTTAAGGTGTGAGAAGAAGTGTGCAGGCATTCTTGCGGACTTGCACCAAGCATATTAAGGAAAGGTTTTAGGCATGGAAGAAAAGGATTCCGTGCAGAAAATAAAACAATAAATTTTTGGGAGGGATTACAATGAAGAAAAGAACGTTGGCACTTTTACTGGCAGGCATGATGACAGTGGGAATGCTCTCCGGATGCGGGGACAGCGGATCGGGAGATTCCGGCTCTCAGGGGGGGCAGTCAGGCTCTCAGGAAGAGCAGTCAGGCGCGCAGGAGGAGCAGGCTGGAGATGAAGGAGGCAATACGCCTGTAGCCGATGAGAAGATTGATGTGCTGAACCAGTCCGAGACCATGAAGATGTCCGTGGTATGCCTCCAGGGCTATACCCAGCCTGACAGCCAGATCCAGAAATGGCTGGAGGAGCGCTACAACCTGGACATCGAAGTCCTGGCGCTGCCCGGATGGAGCGATGCCACGGCAAAGATCACGCTGCTGATGCAGGATGAGACCCAGAGGCCGGACATCATCTGGTGGTGGAACATGGAGAAGGACTACTCCCAGTGGGTGGACGCTGGCCTGCTGGTGGACGTGGCACCCTACATGGAGAAATATACCAATATGCGCGATTACTATAACAGCATCGACCCCGGCGTCCTGTTCTATGCGTCAGATGCCAGCGGCGCCATCTACAGGATTCCCGGAGACGTGGCTGAACCCGCCTGCGAGACCTTGTGGATCAGGCAGGACTGGTTGGACAATCTGAATCTGGAGGTGCCAAAGACCTTGGATGAGCTGGAGAGCGTGCTGTACGCCTTCACCAATGACGATCCGGACGGGGACGGCCAGAACAATACCTACGGACTGGGCGGCGACGGATACGATCTGCGGAGCTTCTGGCCCTGGATCCAGGGCTGCGGCGATGGCCTGGGACGCGACACTTTCCTGAAGATGGATGACGGATCCTATATTTACGGACCTACCACCGAGGACTGCAAGACTTGGCTGGGCAGAGTGTCCAAATTGTATGCGGACGGCGTCATTACGCCCAATATCATCACGGATACCGACAGGGATGAAGAGATGGCGAACGGTGGATTCGGCGTGACTTACAGTTGGGTTTCCTGGAACAATCCCTCCGTTGGTCCCATGCAGTCCTTCTATTCCACGCATCCGGAAGCCAAGTGGGTGCCCATCGACATGGTATCGGGCGACAATGGGACTCCTCAGGACGATCCCGCATCGGTAGCTGCATGGTGCTACTTCGGCATCACAAACACCTGCTCCGATCCTGAGCGCGCCTATGCAATCTGGGACGACATGGCCACGCCTGAGAACTACATCCACAGAAGGTTCGGCGTGGAGGGCGAGCATTACAAGGACAATGGAGACGGGACCTATGAAATCCTCGTCCCCAGCGACGGTACTCAGAATACGGAGCAGAACATCGGCCTGAAGCTGTTCCAGGATCTGTTCGCAAGGAAAGACTTCTGCAACATCGAGAATACCAAGAGCACCTCGGAGCTTTTCGAGAAGGTGGCTGCCAACAGCCGTATCGCTTATTCCCATACGGTGGAGAAGAAGAACCCTGAGGCATACACGGTGAATAACGAGAAGGGAACGGATATCGGCGATGCCATGAAGGAGTATGTATGGGGCGTCATCGGCGGAAGCAAGTCGCTGGACGACTGGGATGCCTATGTGCAGCAGATAGAGAGCCTGGGCGTGCAGGATATCATCGATGAGCTGACGACGCTCCACGGCGCTCAGATGAAGGAATACGAGGAGTACATGAAGAACGCTAATGGCTGATATGGAAATAACAGCTACAGGATTGGCTGCATAAGGTACTTTACCAAGTAGCAGACCTAAGCTTGGTTTACCGCAGGTCAGGAAAAGCCCTATGGTGGACAGGTAGAATGTTCGCCATGGGGTTTTGCTGCCTAGACGGAGAGGCGGGGACGGCACGGGGCTGCCAGCGGCGGCGCTGTGGACATAAAATGAAATGGAAAGGCCCGCTGCGCGGGCGGATGGGAGACATATGGGCATTGCTTATTTTGAAAAGGACAGGATCTTCAAACTGGACACCCTGCACACCAGCTATCTGATAGGCATCGTGGACGAGGAGGGTTTCCTGGGACATATCTATTATGGGAAAAAGGTATCGGGGCATGAACTGGGATATCTGCTGCGGACGGACGAGCCCCCCTTCGTGCCGTCCCGGAACGAGAGGGACAGGCTCTCCTTTCTGGATAAATTCCCCATGGAATATCCCGTCCATGGGACAGGGGACTTCCGCGAGGCCGCCCTGCGGGTGCGGTCAAAGGAGGGGCATAAGGCATGCACCCTGGCCTATGCGTCCCACGAAATCTTTTCGGGGAAGAAAGCCATACAGGGCCTTCCGGCATCCTTCGCGGGGGAGGGGAGCTGCGCCACCCTGGAGATCACCTGCAGGGACGCTCACCTGGGCATGGAGGTGGTCTTAAGCTATTCCGTGTTCGAGGAGGAAGACGTGATAGCGAGGCATGTGGAGGTGGTGAACCGGGGG
>CAMQOJ010000283.1 GCA_947003375.1 uncultured Lachnospiraceae bacterium | reverse complement strand
GATCTACACGAGTCTCTTCGTCGGCAGCGTCAGATGTGTATAAGAGACAGCTGTACTCCCGCTCCTTCCCCTCCGCCAGCCGCTCATAGCACTTCGTCTGGCACTGGTCCAAAATCATCCTCTCCTGGCTGTAGATCCTGGCATCCATGGCCGCATCCTCGTCCGGCAGATAATTCATATGATAATAATCCCCGTATCTGGCATACCGGGCCCCTTTCAGGAACAGCTCAAAGGTCACGTCAAAGCGTTTCCCCGTCATCCGGCAGGCCACAAAGGAGCTGAACGCCACCAGCGCAGCCAGACCCGCCAGGCCAAAGCCCCCGCCCGCCCTGTCCGCAGGCAGCATCCCGGCCAGGGACGTGACCAGTATCACGGCTCCCATCCCCGCTGTGAAGAGATTCGTCCAGACCACGTCCATGTCCCAGTACAGGCTGGCCATCCCCGCGCCGGACAGACCGATCGCGCCGGACACCTCATCCCGCAGCCGCCTGGTGCTGTCCCGCTCCAGCAGCTCGTAGGGCAGGGCATAGGCCTTGCCTGTCAGGCCGATCTCATGGGAGGCGAAGAGCCTCCGATACCCTGCGTCGATGCGGCAGTCCTCATAATTCCTCCACAGGGACAGCGCCAGTATCAGCCCCGCCCCCAGGATGGCGTACAGGAACAGCCTGCCCCTGTCAGGGCTTACGGTTAGCCCGTTAAGCAGAACCGCCGTCACAGCCGTCTCCAGAAACGGAATCCCGGCTATCAATATGCTCCTGACCATCACATGCCCCATCTGTCCCGGCAGGATGCGCCCGAACTCCCGGATGCCCCGGCGGACGATTCCCATGTCCTGTCTCAATGTCCTTCCGTTTTTCCTCATCTGTCCTCTCCTCCCTCCTGGCCATACGCCTGATCGGTATCGCCCTCTTTCCTTCCGGCAAAAGGCGCGTCCTCTGCGCCGCATCCAGCTGCGGAAATCCGCTCCTGGTCCCTGTAATATCGGCTCTGCACCCGGAACATGTCCGCGTATCTCCCGTTCTTCTCCATCAGCTCCAGATGGCTGCCGCTCTCCGCGATCCTGCCCTCCTCTATAAAGAGGATCCTGTCGCAGAACCTGGTGGAAGCCAGCCTGTGGGAGACGAAGACCGAGGTTTTCCCCTCTGTCAGCTCCCCGTATTTCTCATAAATCTCACTCTCCGCTTTTGGATCCAGGGCCGCCGTGGGCTCGTCCAGCAGGAGCACCGGAGCGGCCTTGTACAGCGCCCGGGCCAGCAGCAGCCGCTGTTCCTGGCCGCCGGACAGCTCTGTGCCCTCCTCGGATATCTGCCCCACCAGGCCGGTCTCCTCCCCCGACGGCAGGGACTTCACCTTCTCCTCCAGCCCTGCTGCCCGGATGGCCTCCCACATGGCATCCTTATCCTCCCGCTCCCGCACGTCCAGCATCACGTTCCGGGCCACGCTCACCGGAAGTATACGGGAATGCTGGAACACCGCGGAAAAATGTCCGTAGAGCTCCTCCTTGGGAATGGACCGGATGTCCCGGCCGTCCATGAGGATCCGCCCCCGGTCCGGCTCCAGCATGCCGCAGAGGAGCTTCACCAAGGTGGACTTCCCGGCACCGTTGCGCCCCACGATGGCCAGCCGCTCCCCGGCACGAATCGTGAGATCCAGGTTCCGGAATATGGGAACCTCCCGCTCCTCTCCGTCCTCCCATTTCCGGTAGGAAAAAGATATGTCTTCCAATATAAAAGATACGGCCCTCCCGGTTCCGCCGGGCTTCCCCGTGCATTTCCCGTGCGAAGCGGGGCTGCCCGGCTTTGTTCCGGCGCACTCCGGCAGCACCGCCCGCTCCGGTCCATCCCAGTCCGCAGCGCCCTGCGGCTTTGTCCCGGCGCACTCCGGCAGCACCCCCTTGTCCGGTTCATCCCAGTCCGCAGCACACTCCGACATCTCCCTGCCCTCCCGGCTGACAGCGCCTGACGCCAAATCCGCTCCTTCCGCGGCCCCATCCTCCGGCAGCGCCAGGAACCCGTAGAAATCCCGCACGAAATTCTCCGCCTCCCGGAAGCCGGAGACCGCCTCCGACAGCTTCGTCAGCCACATCCCGATTCCCGCAATCGCGCCGAAATACAGGGAGAAGTCCCCCACGGTCATGCCGCCCTCCAGATACCGTTCTATCAGGAACAGGTAGGCCAGCCCGTTCCTGACGAATATCAGCAGGGCCGTGATTCCCGCCCGGAGGAACTGCCATCTCAGCACCTTCGCCTCCACCGCGTTCTTCCCCCGGATTACCTCCTCTGTGATTTCCTTCAGCATTCCGGTCATGGAGAAGATGCGGATGTCCTTGGCCTCCTTCATGCCCCTGGTGCCGTAGGCGATATAGTTCAGCCGTCTGTCGGCCCTGGCCTTTTCCTCCTTGAAGCCCTGCTTCCTCTCCTCTATCCAGATGCCGGCAGCCATCTCGACCAGGAAGAACAGCCCCAGAAACACCAGAATGGCCGGATGGAGCGTGCCCACGATGGCGCAGTACGCCGCCAGCCCGGCCCCGGCCTCCAGCAGGGCGGCCTCCTTCCCCGGAAGCTCCACCACGCCCCGGTTGGGACTGGCGATGGCCGCTCTGGCCTTCTCCATGCCGATCTTCCCCTGCTTCGAGCAGAAGACTCCGTAATCCAGGCGCAGCATCTTCCTCTCCCAGAGGGCGTTCAGCCTGCGGAACAGGAATGTCTGGGAGCATTTCTCAATCTCATTATGGAACACCAGGTTCAGCACGGCGGCCGCGGCAAGCCCCGCTCCCGTCCGCAGAACCCGAGCCGCAAAGGCGGCAAAGGTATCGCCTCCCGTCAGCGCATCCAGCACGATTTTGGGCAGCAGGAGCAACAAAAGGGATTGCGAGACCTGTGACATGCATGCTAAAACAGGTAGCGCAGAGCTGTACCATCTGTACCTGCACATTTCCTGATGCAGGAACTTCAGACCTTCCATTCCCGCAGATTTTTTCCGTTTTCTATCCATATGAATTCCTTTCCGTTTTCAACCAATTCCCCTGGGCAGGCGCCCGTCCGCGGCCTTACCGGATCTGGGCGCAAAAAGGGCAGGGTCTCCCCTGCCTGGCCGGTACATCCGAAAACGCATCCTGACTGAAATCCATATGCATCCTCAGGTATTGCCATGCTTTGCCAATGGGGAAGAATCAAATCAGACAACAGATAAAAAAGTACACCAAATCAAATACCCCGCTGCAAGCAACAGGGTATCAAGCTTGCAACGCTGCAGAGCAGCGGGGTATTTGATCCTCGCGGCATTCGCCAACTGGCCGTGCAAGCACGGCCGCTTGACTCATTGCTCGCGGGAATAAAGCGGATGCCCGCTTCCTCCTTCGGTGTGAACTTCCTATCTGCGCATTCTTCCACAGGCAAAAATCAACATGACATGTACCTCGTCTGTTTTTGTTCATTATATATATGAACGGCACGGCTGTCAAGAAAAAATCCTCGAAATCACTTGCGAAACTCCGCCTGGCATAGTAGGATAGAGGTAGCCCGTGATTCAGCAAAAAGTAAAGGATGGCTTATATGAAAGATTATGTGATTTTTACCGATGGGGATGTGGACCTCCCCTCCCCCTATGAGAAAGAGATTTCCTATCTGCCCCAGTATTACTACTTTGACGATAACATGATATATGGAGATGAACAGATTCTGTCCAGAGAGGCATTCTTCGAACAGCTGAGCAGCCGCCGGGCCTATACCGCCGGCGTGAATCCGGATTTCGCCCGCAAGAGCTTCGAGGCGGCACTGGGGGCCGGAAAGGACATCCTGTGCATAGCGGTCTCCTCGGCCCTAAGCGGCTCCTACAGCACAATCTGCATGGTGGCGGACGAGCTGCGGGCCGCGTATCCCCAGTCCAGGATAGAGGTGATCGACTCCTTAAGCGCCACTTTGGGCAGCGGCTTCCTGTGCGTGGACGCCATCGAGCTGCGGGCCAAGGGCATGCCCCTTGCGGAGACGGCTGAGGAGATCCGCAGGCGAGTGGGCCTGATCGACGTCTTCTTCGTGGTGGACGATTTCAAATACCTGGTCCAGGGCGGCCGCGTCTCCCCCAGCGTAGGCAAGATTGGGGACATCCTGGACATCAAGGTGACCCTCACCATCACCGAGGGCCGCATCGTGCCCTACAAAAAGAACCGGGGCATCAACGCAGCCCTGCGCAATATCCAGTCCATCTCCCAATCCAGGGAGACCGCCAAGCTTGGCTCCATCTACGTGGGCAATCAGGCGCTCTTCGAGAAATGCCGCTCCCTTGTCCAGAGCGACTGCCAGGCGTCGCTGAACCTGATTGTGGCCTCCCATGTGGGCCCCAACACCACAGGCATCGCCATCGAGTGGGCTGAAAAAGCGTAATCAGAACCGTTCAGGCAGCCCCTTTCCGCGGCCCCAAAAGGCGGCATAGCCCTTCCATACCGTCGTCCTGCCCTATCGCCTGCGCTTCGGACTGCAGCAATCCATTTTGCCGCAGTCCGAAGCGCCGTGATTCAACGTGCCGCAGCCGAGCGCACCGCAATCCGGCACGCTGCCGCACAGGGACTGGAACGGCGGTATTTGTTTATGATTATATACAATGCTCAGCCTGTTCCTATTACGGCTAAAAACCCGTGTTTTGCCATTTGCCGACAAAGGGAATAAATACCTTGTAAGGCGATAGCTGAGCTTGGTATCTAGTCATTTTTTATCTCCCTTTTCGGAAAAGTGTACCCGCTGTTTAGATGTCTATTTATACCCATCCAAAGCAAGTAAAATCTTTTGAATAATCTACCTCACAGATTCCACAATGTTCTATTAGCAACCAGAAGCTCTTGTATGATGCACTTTATCACGCTGCTTCCGGCACCCTTGACGAACTTTCCGCAGACCCGAAATACCTGGGGGCAAAGATTGGTTATCTCTGCATCCTCCACACCTGGGGGTCTGAAATGAACTTCCATCCCCATATCCATGCCATTGTGCTGGGCGGCGGGCTTGACGCCCAGAGCCGCTGGAAAGAGAATGGGAATGGTTTTTTCCTCCCTGTCCATGTCATGTCCCGGAAGTTCCGCGGCAAGTACATGGCGGAATTAAGACAGCTCTGTATAGCAAAGTCCCCATTGGAACGCTCTGCCCCACCCAGCACCGTATCAACGAGAGTGTTGTGCTTGACCTTGTTTCCGGGATGCTCCGGGCTATCGCCGACTATGCCAAGTCTGACCGGGCGGCGTTCATTCGAGAGGTGCAGGAGGCCCAGGCCAGCCAGCAGGACAGCGACATCAAAAAGAAAAAGCATCGGCTGACGGCGGCGCAGAAACGGGCCGGGGAGTTGGAACACCTCGTCTGTAAAATCTATGAGAACAACGCTTTGGGCCGTCTGCCGGACGCCCGGTACGCCGCCTTGGACGCGCAGTACGCCAAAGAGCAGGAGGAACTTGCCGTCGAATTACTACCTCCCCAACCTGACGATAGAGCCACCGCCTGACCGCAGTTTGGGGAAGTACGGCCTGTTGCGGTTGCGGTATCTGAAAGAGCATCGTCCTGTTGTTTGGGCCGAGTATGTGATGGATGGCAAGCTGTACGCCCATCTGCTGGAAACCGAGGACGCCGCCAATAATCTGTTGGAGAACATGATGCCGGGTATGGCAAAGGAGGCTGGAGCCACCGAGGAACTGAAAGCCCGTGACCCCATGCGCTGGGTGGGGCTGATGAACTGCTGCAAGGCCCAGGTCGAGGAAATCATTTTTGCGGAATTGATTATGATTTGATAGAAATGCGGGGATTGCCCCGCATTTCTTAATAATAGCATCTTGCGTATAGGGCAAGTGGCAGTTTATATTAATCTATAGTTCCCACTACTTTTCCAACTACAATTGGAAGAAGGTGGTAAAATTACCA
>CAMQOJ010000282.1 GCA_947003375.1 uncultured Lachnospiraceae bacterium | reverse complement strand
TGCTGTCCGTGAATGCACAATCCTGCCGAAAATATGGCACGCTGCCAGAGCATGACATTCCTTGCCGTCTTGACCAAGTGGGGCATTATGGACAGCAGCGGGGCTCTGGACAGCGGTTTTCTGGAAGACCTTTTGTCCCGGCCCATTGAGGAGCTGGAGGCTAAATGGCCTTGGGCAGGGATGTACCTGGATATGGGCAGGATGGTATGCTGCTACGGGAGGGAGCGGGAGAAGTGGAAAGCTGCCTGCGCGAGGATGGGGCATGTCAGCCGCTCATACTATAGGGAGAAGCGGCGGGAATATCTTGAGTGCCATCATATCGATGCGCTGATGGCAGAATATCCGCTAAGGACGGTGGCGCCGGAACAGGCCTGTGGAAGCGACAGGGAAATGCAGATTCTGCTGAAAGCATATAAAGCCGTCTTCATGGGCTGGAACGACTGTCTGAGGCGCTTCGTGAAATATGAGATGATTGACGCAGGGCTCAAGATTCAGGTCAAGCAGGCTTTCCGGCTTGAGGTATGCCCATACTGCAACCGTCAATACATCACGTCCTTCCAGGTATCCGGGAAACAGCATGTCACTGCCGACCTGGACCATTTCTACCCACAGAGCCTGTTCCCACTGCTGGCCCTAAGCCTGTATAACCTGGTACCGGCCTGCCTTGTCTGCAACCGCATGGTCAAAAAGGACAGCTTCGGGAACATCTGGAACCCGTACAGGGCCGGCTTCTCAGACCTGGTCCATTTTGAAGTGGACGATCCCCAGAATGTGCAGGCGCTTGTGGGGAACAATGACGAATTCACCTTGAAGCTGAAGAACGATGCGCCAGAGGGCAGCAGCGAATTTGAGGTCGCAGAAAGCACTATCCGGTTCTTTGGGCTGGAGGAGATCTACCAGTCGCATAAACAGTTCGTCAGGGAGCTGCTGCATAAGAAGCATGCATACAACGAGGCCTATCTGAGGCAGCTCCAGGACATCTTCCAAAAGGCAGGGGTCGGCATGGCAGATGCCAACCTGATCCTGTATGGGTCTGAGATGGACAAGGACAGGATCGGGGAGCGCATCCTGGGAAAGCTTACTTATGACATCGTAGGCGATGCCAGGCACCAGCATCCGTAAATCGGGCGATGCAATCATTAAAACCATGAAATCACTCATTTTGATAATCATAAAATGGGTGATTTTTGTATATGGATGGTGATTGTTATTGTATTGCAAGCCCCAATCAGCTATACTAAGAGCAGACGGATTGATTGCAGGAAAGGCAGGGAATAGCCGGAAAGGGGGCAGACATGCCAAGGACAGTGAGCATCGGATGTCAGGATTTCGAGACGATTAGAAGAGAGGGCTATTTTTACATCGATAAATCATGCTTCATAAAGGAATGGTGGGAAGGGGGAGACAGCGTGACCTTGATTGCCCGCCCCAGGCGGTTCGGGAAGACGCTGACCATGAGCATGGTCGAGAAGTTCTTTTCTGTGGAGTATGCAGACAGAGGCGATTTGTTCGCAGGGCTGGATATCTGGAGGGAGGAGAGGTTCCGCAAGCTACAAGGGACATATCCGGTGATTATGCTCAGCTTTGCGGATATCAAGGAGACATCGTTTGCGCAGGCAAGAAAAGCGATATGCCGTGTAATCAAGGCGCTTTATGACAGATTCAGCTTCCTGCTGGAGGATGGCCTGCTGAGCGAAAGCGAGAAAAGGGATTTCAGGGAGATATCGACAGATATGGAGGACAGCGCAGTGTCTTTTTCGCTGAAGATGCTGTCCTGCTATCTGTCCCGTTACTATGGGAAAAAGGTGGTCATTCTGTTAGACGAATATGATACACCCATGCAGGAGGCTTATGTGAACGGATTCTGGAAAGAGATGGTTGCCTTTACCAGAAGCCTGTTCAATGCCACCTTTAAGACAAATCCATATATGGAACGAGCTATCATGACAGGGATTACCAGAATAAGCAGAGAGTCCATGTTTTCGGATCTGAACAACTTAAAGGTGGTAACGGTGACCTCGGAGGAATATGGGGATTGCTTTGGCTTCACGGAAGAGGAAGTGTTTGCCTCCATGGATGAATTCGGGCTGGACGAAAAAGAGAAAGTCCGTGCATGGTACGATGGCTTTACATTTGGAGGTGCACGGAACATATACAATCCCTGGTCCATCATCAATTTCCTGGACAGACGGCAGTTCGAGCCTTACTGGGCGAACACCAGCTCCAACAGCCTGGTCGGAAAGCTGGTTCAAGAGGGGATACCGGATATAAAAATCATCATGGAAGATTTGCTGCAGGGAAAATCTTTCCATACGACAATCGATGAACAGATTATATTCAATCAGCTTGACCATAACATAAAGGCAATCTGGAGCCTGCTGTTGGCCAGCGGCTATCTGAAGGTGGAGCATGTTGCATATGATGAACGTGGGAAAGCGGATTATGAGCTGCGGCTGACGAACTGGGAAGTGCGGACGATGTTCGAGCGTATGATTGACGGATGGCTTGCCGAATACACCCCGGACTATAATGCCTTTGTCAGGGCCTTGTTGCTAGGCGACAAAAAGGCGATGAACATCTATATGAACAGGACTGCCCTTGCCACCTTTAGCTGCTTCGATGCGGGAAACAGGCCCTCGGAGGCCTCAGAGCCTGAGCGGTTCTACCATGGCTTTGTGCTGGGGCTGATGGTTGATTTAGCAGACAGATACAGCATCACATCGAATAGAGAAAGCGGATTCGGGCGGTACGATGTCATGCTGGAGCCAAGGGACAAGGCTGATGACGCTTTCGTCCTTGAGTTCAAGGTGCATGACCCGGAGGAGGAGCACAGCCTGGAGGATACCGTGGCTGCAGCCTTGATGCAGATTGAGGAAAAGCGTTACGCCTATGCATTAGAAGAGAAAGGGATTCCGATAGATAGAATCCGGAAATATGGCTTTGCTTTTGAAGGGAAGAAGGTGCTGATTGGCTAAGCTGGGGAGGCCTGCTGCGTAGTAGGTGTTGGATTGAAAATTGGAACGATTCTCTTCGGTGTTCTTGCACAGGAATGGCGATTGTTATTGTAATGCCAATCGCAATCAGCTATACTAAGAGCAGGTGTATTGATTGCAGGGAGCGCACCCCCGGGGAGAGCGCGATTTGGAGGAGAGCTTAGGCGCAGCTTTGTGGCAGATGAGGAAAAAGGTACGTCTGCACGCTGGAAGAGAAAGGAAGAGACGGCTTATGGGCATGTTCTTAAATAGCAGGATTCCATATGAATCTTATCGGCTGGTGAAGAGGGATGCGTATTTTGTTGACAAGACATCTTTTATTGATGAGCTGTTCCCTTTCCTGGAGGTTGAAAAGAGATTCATCTGCATTACGAGGCCCCGCCGGTTCGGGAAAAGCGTCATGGCGAACATGGTCGGCGCTTTCTTTGGAAAGGCAGCAGATGCAGGCCCTCTGTTCGGTACGCTGAAGATTGCTTCGTCTAAAGGGTACAGGACGCATCTGAACCAACACCATGTGGTATATATAGACTTCAGCCGCATGCCTCAGGACTGTAGTACCTATGCCGCGTATATCGGGCGTATTTCCGATGGCCTGAAACGGGATTTAGAGGAGGGATACCCGGAAGTAGATTTTGGTTCTGTCAGGGATCTATGGGATATGTTCCAGAGCGTTTTTGATAGGACAGGGCAGAATTTCATATTTGTGATGGACGAATGGGACGCGATTTTCCATAAGGATTTTATTTCAGAGAAAGACAGACGCAGCTACCTTGAATTCCTGCGCAACCTGCTGAAGGGGCAGGCCTATGTGGAGCTTGCCTATATGACAGGAATCCTTCCGATTGCGAAGTATTCAGGCGGCTCGGAACTGAACATGTTCGTGGAATATGACATGGCGACCAGGGTAAAGTTCGGTGAGTATTTTGGATTTTTGGATGGAGAAGTTGACCGGCTTTACGAAACATACGTCAGTAGGACATCGAATCCGCGGATTACGCGGGAAGAACTGGCCCTATGGTATGATGGCTACCATACCGCAGCCGGAGACAGGATGTACAATCCCAGGTCAGTGGTGTGCGCCCTGGCGGATGACCAGATCAGCAATTATTGGACCGGCTCAGGGCCTTATGACGAGATTTTTTATTATGTCCGCAATAACATCGAGGATGTCCGGGACGATTTGGCATTGATGGTTTCCGGGGAGCGTATTGATATCAAGCTGCAGGGATATGCGGCAACAGATATGGAGCTATATACGAAGGACCAGATTTATTCTGCCATGGTGGTGTATGGGCTATTGACCTATGAGGATGGGGCAGTGTCCGTTCCGAACAGGGAACTGATGGATAAGTTTGATGAACTGCTGCTTACCAACCATAACCTTGGATATGTATACAGCCTTGCAAGAGAGTCCGAGAAGATGCTGAAAGCTACTTTGGCAGGCGATACCAGTACGGTGTGCAGAATAATGAAATTCGCTCATGATACGGAATCGCCTATTCTCTCCTATAACAATGAGATTGAGCTATCTGCCGTGGTTAACCTGGTCTATCTTGCTGCCCGGGACAAATACCGGGTGGAACGTGAGGACAAGGCAGGTGAAGGGTATGTGGACTTTATCTTTTATCCGGAACGAAAGGGGGCGGATGCATTGATTCTGGAGCTGAAGATAGACAGTGCGCCGGAGGAAGCGATTCAGCAGATTAAGGATAAGAAATACGCATTGCGTTTCTCGGGAAAAATAGGGGAAGCCCCCAAATATACGGGCAGGATTCTGGCAGTCGGTATCAGCTATAATAGAAAGACAAAGGAACATTCCTGCAGGATTGAAGAGCTGTATAATAGGCAGTGATATGAAAACTGAAATTCAAGTGGAAAACAACTTGACACTGATTTAACATCAATTTTCACCCGACATGACATTAATTTAACATCAGCCCTACGAAAATATCAGCTTTTTCGAGGCCATCGACAAAAAATAACAAAAAATTTACGTGACATTAACTTGACATCGGCGGGGTATGGGAGGCTGAACGTGGTGGGGACTTTTGATGCGTTGATTGGGGTGTGAGAGAACTGACGAAATACCTTCAATATGGATAACGATAACTTCAAAACTCTATATCTAGCAGCCCAGGTGAAGCGCAAGGTCCGGATTATGGAAGTGACTCCAAGCTTATCGGATTGGAGCATAAGCCCTATGGTTATGGTCACGAACCAATGGAGGGCAGCTTTGCGGGAAAAACAGGTTTCAAAGTGGCATAGTTACAGTTCAGCCACCTATCATAAAATTGAAAGGTGTTAGTCAGCATATGGGTTGGTAAGCCGTCTTTCCCATTTGCAGTCCTCATATTTTAAGGTGCTGGATAGTCTGAAATTGTGCCACCAACCCATTTACTGACTAACACCAATCGAAAATAGCAGTTGATTAAAATGCAGTCCTGTGGCGTAGTAATAGATAGCAAAGGAGGCGTGCTGAATGGGCGGGAACTATGAAAAAGGGCTTTATAACCAACTGATGGACGTGATGGCACGCCTTGAAGCTGTCAACCAGAAGTACGAGGACAGAATCCTTAAGGTAGAACAGGGGCACGAAGTTCAGATGGCAAGGGCCAAGGCAGAGTCGGGCGGGAGGATTCATAGGCTGGAGGAGAGGGTGTACATGTTTTATCTGAATAGATAGAGCGTTGCCGCTGGCAACGACAGACTTCTGTGCAAGGGACTTTTTCGATTACTCTTTCTTGAGATGGCTGTGCGAAGCAGCTGCAAGGAGATGAGGCATGCACATGGAAACGATAGCCTGGGGTGCAGGAGTGCATAGTTGTTTTTCTGATATACACTGGGCATTAAAAAATATTTTTGGCCATGTCATATATATTCGGATTTTGCATTTGACTTAAAAGACGTGGA
>CAMQOJ010000281.1 GCA_947003375.1 uncultured Lachnospiraceae bacterium | reverse complement strand
TGTCCCACCAACTGCTGCATGCCTGCCGGGTCACGTTCCCGGAGGTTCTGTCCGGCATCGGCAGCGCCCTCAGCGGCCGGACCTTTACCGCCCCCTGTCCGGAGCTGTTCGCCAGGCTGGAGCGGGAGCTGTTCCCCCAAAAAACCGAAAGCGATTAGGAAGAGCATATGGCTACATGGAATTCCCGGGGGCTGCGGGGCTCCACACTGGAGGATATGATCAACCGGACTAACGAAAAGTATGCGGACGCGGGCCTTGCCCTGATCCAGAAGGTGCCCACCCCCATCACTCCCATCAGGATAGACAAGGAGAGCCGGCAGATCACGCTGGCCTATTTCGAGCAGAAGAGTACGGTTGACTACATCGGGGCGATACAAGGGCTTCCTGTCTGTTTCGACGCAAAGGAATGCGCGGCGGACACCTTTGCCCTGCAGAACATCCATGCGCACCAGGTAAGCTTCATGGAGAAATTCGAGAAGCAGGGCGGGATTTCCTTTTTCCTGATTTATTATACCCACAAGGACATCTTCTATTATCTGCCCCTGCAGATGCTCCTGTTCTTCTGGAACCGGGCAAAGGAGGGCGGCAGGAAGAGCTTCCGGTACGAGGAGCTGAATCCGGAATACGTCCTGCCCCGCAAGCATGGAATCCTGGTCCCCTATCTGGACATCCTTCAGAAAGACTTGGAGGACAGGGCTTGACAGCGCCGGTGCCATCCGATATACTAAGAGAGTTCAATGCATCGTCATGGTAACGGGACAGTGCGTTAATGCATTAAAGCGCGCCTGTCATAAAAGGCAGGCGCTTATTGACCGGGCCGCATTGACCGAAATGGTCTTTCCGACCGGATTGGTCGGCAGGCCGGTATGACTCGAATTTCGGATGGGTATTTCAAATGGATTTCAATATAGATATGACAGAAAGGTACGGAAATCTCATGAGCCAGCGATTGTTGCATACGCCGGAGGGCGTCCGGGACATCTACGGAAAGGAATACGAAGAAAAGCTGTACGTGGAGAGTCGGCTGAGGGACTGTATCCGTCTCTACGGCTACAGGGACATCCAGACGCCCACCTTTGAGTTCTTTGACGTATTCTCCAGAGAAATCGGCACCACACCCAGCAGGGAATTGTACAAGTTCTTCGACAAGGAGGGGAATACCCTGGTGCTCCGCCCGGACTTCACGCCCTCCATCGCCCGCTGCGCCGCGAAATATTTCGGCGAGGAGAGGCACCCCCTGCGCTTCAGCTACATAGGCAATACCTTCATCAACACTTCCAATCTCCAGGGGAAGCTGAAGGAGGTGACCCAACTGGGAGCGGAGCTGATAGGCGATCCTTCCGTGGAGGCGGACGCGGAGATCATATGCATTGTCATCCGGGCCCTTCTGCAGGCCGGGCTGAAGCGCTTTCAGGTCGCGATCGGAGATGCGGAATATTTCAAGGGCCTCTGCGAGGAAGCCGGGCTGGACGAGGACACGGAGCTGGATCTGCGCACCTTTATCTCGGGGAAGAACTATTTCGCGGCCCAGGAGCTTCTGGCGGAGAGGGCCGTGGCTGAGCCTTATCGCGACAGGCTTCTAAAGGTGGCGGACATGTTCGGCGACATGGGTTCCCTGTCCCAGGCCGGGGCCATGGCGGAGAACGCCCGTTCCCTGGCTGCCATACGCCGCCTGGAGAAGCTTTATTCCCTGCTGCAGCTCTATGGCGTGGAGTCCTATGTGTCCTTCGACCTGGGCATGCTCAGCAAGTACCAGTATTACACGGGGATGGTCTTCAAGGCCTACACCTACGGCGTAGGGGAGGCCGTGGTGAAGGGCGGCAGATACGACAGGCTGCTGTTGCAGTTCGGCAAGGATGCCCCTGCGGTAGGGTTCGTCATCGTGGTGGACACCATCATGGAGGCCCTTTCCAGACAGGAGGCCCGGCTTCCCGCCGGGGGTGGAATCCGGCGGATATCCTACGGCCACGGAGACTTTGCGGAAAGGCTGGCGGAGGCGCAGAAGCTGCGGGCGGATGGAATCCCGGTGGAGCTGCTTCCCTTGGAAGGGGCGTGTTCCGGGGAGGAAGTAGATTCCGGGGAGGGCGCGCATGGAAGGGAGGCATTGCGATGAAAATGGAAGAGAGGCAATATCTGACCTTCGCCCTTGCCAAGGGCCGGCTTGCAAATCAGACGCTGGCGCTTTTCGAGGAGATGGGCATCTCCTGCGAAGAGATGAAGGATAAGAATACACGGAAACTGATATTCGTAAACGAGGAGTGGAAGCTGAAATTCTTCCTGGCCAAGGGCCCCGACGTGCCCACCTACGTGGAGTACGGAGCCGCGGATATGGGCGTGGCCGGGCGGGATACTGTGCTGGAGGAGAACCGGAACGTGTACGAGGTGCTGGATCTGGGCTTCGGCAAGTGCAGGATGTGCGTCTGCGGGCCTGAGTCCGCCAGGGACCTGCTCCTGCACCACGAGCGCATCCGCGTGGCCAGCAAGTATCCCAATATCGCCCGGGACTATTTCCACGACAAAAAGCATCAGACCGTGGACATCATCAAGCTGAGCGGCTCCGTGGAGCTGGGCCCTCTGGTGGGCCTGTCGGATGTGATTGTGGACATCGTGGAGACAGGCTCCACCCTGCGGGAGAACGGGCTGGAAGTGCTGGAGGAGGTCTGCGGGCTCTCCGCCAGGATGATCGTCAATCCCGTGGCCATGCAGATGGAGAGGACACGGATTCAGGAGCTGGTGCTGAGCCTTCGCAGGAAATTGAATTCCTGAGAAACTCGGCGGAAAGCAGACATGGGGGTAACTATGAGAATCGTAAAACTGACAGCGCAGGCAAAAGCAAATCTGTTGGACGACCTGCTGAAAAGAAGCCCTAACAATTATTCCGAATATGAGGGCGTCGTGAACGGCATCCTGGAGGATGTCCGAAAGGACGGGGACAGGGCCCTGTTCGACTACACCCTGAGATTTGACGGATACGCCCTGGACGCGGATAATATCAAGGTGACAAGGGAAGAAATCGATGCGGCCTACAGCCTTCTGGATGACGGCCTGACAGATGTCATCAGACGCTCTGCCGACAATATCCGCAGCTTCCACCAGAAGCAGCTGCGCAACAGCTGGTTCGATTCCAGGGCGGACGGCACGATCCTGGGGGTGAAGCTGACGCCTGTCTCAAGGGCGGGCGTCTATGTCCCCGGCGGAAAAGCGGCCTATCCCTCCAGCGTCCTGATGAACGTCATCCCCGCCAAGGTGGCCGGAGTGGAGGAAATCATCATGACCACACCGCCGGATGCCCGGGGAAAGGTCAATCCCGGTACGCTGGTGGCGGCGGACATCGCAGGGGTGGACACGATCTACAAGGCGGGAGGCGCCCAGGCAGTGGCGGCGATGGCATTCGGCACCCAGTCCATTCCAAAGGTGGACAAGCTCACGGGTCCCGGCAACATCTTCGTCGCCCTGGCCAAAAAAGCGGTGTACGGCTATGTGGGAATCGATTCCATCGCGGGCCCCAGCGAGATCCTGGTGCTGGCGGACGGCACGGCCAATCCCGGATATGTGGCGGCGGACCTGCTCTCCCAGGCGGAGCACGACGAGCTGGCCAGCGCCATCCTGATCACCACCTCGAAGGAGCTGGCTGAACAGGTCTCCGCCCAGGTGGATATCCAGACGGAGAAGCTGTCCAGGAAGGAGATTATCCGGAAGTCCCTGGACAACTACGGCTACATCCTGCTGGCCGACAGCATGGAGGACGCCATAGACGCCGCCAATGAAATCGCCTCCGAGCATCTGGAGATCCTGACGGCCAACCCCTACGAGGTGATGACCAAAATCCGCAACGCCGGGGCGATCTTCCTGGGCGAGTATTCCTCGGAGCCCCTGGGCGACTATTTCGCCGGGCCCAACCATATCCTGCCCACAAACGGCACGGCGAAGTTCTTCTCACCGTTGAACGTAGACGACTTCATGAAGAAGACCAGCATCATCTCATATTCCAGAGAAGCGCTGGAAGGGGTACATAAGGACATTGAGGCCTTTGCGGAGAGCGAGGGGCTGACCGCCCACGCAAACAGCATCAAGGTGCGCTTCGAATAGGCATACTTCCGGCCCGCACCCGATCCGCCATTGGAAGAAGGAGAGAATATGACAAGGACAGCGACCATAGAGCGAAAGACAAAGGAGACGGACATCCATGTTGCCCTGACCCTGGACGGCACAGGGGAATCTGAGGTTTCCACAGGCATCGGCTTCTTCGACCATATGCTGGAGGGCTTTGCCAGGCATGGCTTCTTCAACCTGAGCTGCCATGTGGAGGGAGACCTCCATGTGGACGGGCACCATACCGTGGAGGACACCGGCATCGTGCTGGGCCAGGCCATCCGGGAAGCGGTGGGAGACAAAAAGGGCATCCGCAGGTACGGCTATTTCGTCCTGCCCATGGATGATGCCCTGGTGCTGTGCGCGGTGGACCTCTGCGGCAGGCCCTATCTGAATTTCGACGCCTCTTTCCCCACGGAACGGGTGGGAAGCCTGGACACAGAGCTGGTGCGGGAATTCTTCTACGCGGTGTCCTACAGCGCGGGGATGAACCTGCATCTGAAGGTGATGGACGGGACAAATGCCCACCATATGATAGAGGCTATGTTCAAGGCCTTTGCCAAGGCGCTGGACGGGGCCACAGGCATGGAGCCCCGGGTCAGCGACGTGCTCAGCACAAAGGGAACGCTTTCATAAGGAACTGTCCGGAAACAACCATTCAACAAATGAGGGCACAGATATGCTAGTAAAAAAATTCGTACCATGTATCTATCTTTATAACGGCCATGCGGTAAGGCGGCTTACGGACCTCTCCGTGGTGGAGACGGATCCCCTGCGCCTGGTGAACCTGTACAATGAGAACGGCGCGGACGGCCTTGTGGTGTTCGATATGTCCCAGGAGGACAGAGAGCACGAGGAGGCGCTGGACATCATCAAGGAAATCTGCGCCACAGCGGAGATGGAGGTCACAGGGGCCGGCAATATAAAGCGGCTGGAGGACGTGAAGAAGCTGCTCTACGCAGGCTGCAGGAGGGCCGTCCTGGACTGCGCCAAAGAATCCAACATCGCCCTCACCAGAGAAGCCTCCCAGAGATTCGGCAGGGACAAGCTCCTGGCATCCTGCGACAATGTGGACATCATCGCCAGGAACCGCGGGCTGCTGGAGGACTGCGTGTCCGGCCTGCTCCTGCAGAATCCCCACCAGATCAGGGAGACCCAGGCCGCGGTGCAGCTGCCGTTTCTGGTGGAGGTGAACCAGATCGCCCTGAACAAGCTGATGGAAATCTTTGCCTACGAAAATGTCTGCGGCGTCACCGGCAATACGATCAACGACAATTACCGCGACATTCTGGCCCTGAAAGGGTTATGTAAGGAGAACGGGATTTTGGTGGAGACCTTTGAAGCGGCTTTGCAATGGGACGACTTCCAGAAGAATCCGGAGGGCCTGCTCCCTGTAATCGTGCAGGACTACCGGACCGGAGAGGTGCTGATGATGGCCTATATGAATGAGGAGGCCTACGGCCAGACCATCCGCACGGGCCGGATGACCTATTATAGCCGCAGCCGCAGGCAGCTCTGGCTCAAGGGGGAGACCAGCGGCCATTTCCAGTATCTGAAGAGCCTCGCCGCGGACTGCGACAAGGACACGCTCTTAGCAAGGGTGTCCCAGGTGGGGGCCGCCTGCCACACCGGCTCCAGGAGCTGCTTCTTTAACGAGATCGTGAAAAAGCAGGGGGAGGAGACCGCCAATCCGCTGCAGGTCTTTGAAGAGGTTTTCGATGTGATCAAGGACAGGAAGCTCCATCCCAAAGAGGGTTCCTACACCAACTACCTCTTCGACAAGGGCATCGACAAGATTCTCAAGAAGCTGGGGGAGGAGGC
>CAMQOJ010000280.1 GCA_947003375.1 uncultured Lachnospiraceae bacterium | reverse complement strand
CACGAGTCTCTTCGTCGGCAGCGTCAGATGTGTATAAGAGACAGCTCCCTACCCTACACTTAAGCCTAACGTTGCTGCTTCAGTTCCAGATTGCATTCCGATGTTGACAACATTTCCCTAATCCTAAATTCATTATACCCCCATCGGCACTATTTCACAAACGGATCTTTCAATAGCCCCCGGATTCCTTTCCAGAAATGCCCTCTATCCTCCCCGACTCGCATCCCAGGAGAACTGATTCTCCTTCTCATCTAAATACAACCGCCGGAATTCCTGTTATAATATCGTCAGACACCAATCGAGCAGGGGAATCCCTTCTCCCCGGCTCGCCGCGCGGCCCGCATGCTGCATTAGCAGCAAAATTCCCTATGCGGGCCTGCGCAGAAAAAACATGCAAACGAGGAGGTTCCCTATGAAGAAAATACAGCTACGCATTGCCGACCTGAGAAAACAAAAAAAGCTGACACAGCAGGAACTGGCAGACGCCATGGGCGTATCCTTCCAGACAATCAGCAAATGGGAGACCGCGGCCAGCATGCCCGATATCACCCTTCTGCCGCCGCTGGCGGAATATTTTCATGTGTCCACAGACCAGCTGCTGGGCCTGAAACCTCTTGACGGCGAATCGTATATTCCCGAGCAGACAGGGACGAAGGATTTCTGGAACCATCGGCTGGACTATCTGCTGCGGACGCGGAAGCGATTCTGGAACGACGACTATGTCCGTTTCCTCGTTTCACAGGTATGGAACATCCAAAAGCCCGTTTCCATACTGGACTGCGGATGCGGATACGGTTTTCTGGGACTGCTGCTCCTCCCTGCCATGCCCGGGGGAAGCACTTACACGGGAATTGATTTTGCGGAAAATCTGATCCAGGAGGGAAAGCAGCTTTTTGCAAATCAGAATATAGCCGCGGAATTTATCTGCAAAAACGTTAATGAATACACGGCAGAAAACAAATACGATTTCGTGATATGCCAGGCAGTCCTCAGGCACCTGGACGACCCTGTCGCCTTTATCCGGAAAATGATTTCCTTTGCAAAGCCTGGCGGCTATGTGGTGTGCATGGACGTGAACAGGGAATTTGAGAGCTGCGGATTGTATGTGGACGGAATGGATTACCGGGAACTGTGCCTCCATGAGGGTCTGGAAAAGAAATGGCAGACGGAGCTTGCCTTGCAGGGGAGGGATTACTCTGTGGCAGTCAAGGCTGCCCATATCCTGGAGAGGCTGGGGCTTGCGGATGTGGATGTACGGATGAATGACAAGGTGGAATTCATGACCCCCAAGCATGCAGATTATGAGGAAGCCAGGAACGATTTCCTCCGGGCCAACCAGTGGACTTCCTGTATGGGACAGGGGGAAGAGAATGCCCTGATCCTCCAGCTTATGACCCATGGCATGTCCCGCAGCGAAGCCCGGGAATACTGCCTGCGGAACAGGAGAATCGCAGAATATTTTTCCTCCAATCCTGATGCCGAATATAGTTTTGCCAGGGGGCTGCTGATTGCCTATGGGAGAAAAATGTAGGAATCACAAGGCGCCCAAACCGCGTTCCCCCGCAGCAGGGCTGCGGGGAATCCTATCCTGCCAGATTAGATATAAGCCGAAATATCCGTTATGAACGCATAGGGCTCCGCCCACATCTTCAGCAGGGCAGCCGCGAAAAGCGCCCGGGCGTCGATCAGGTACGCGTTGGCCGCCAGGAGCTTCCCCCTGCGGATGTCCGGCTCCTCCAGTATCTCTTCGATGCGCTGGAACTCCGAGCCCCAGCCGTAGCCGTCATTCGCCACATACTGCCTGGCCTGGCCGTCTACCGTAAAGACCGGGGAGGGCGTCTGGCGGATGTAGGGCGGCTTCAGGATGGTCTCAATTCCGTGCATAAATGTACAGGATTGCAAGATATCCCCGATGAAGAGCAGCTTTCCCCCAAAGAGCGGAAGCAGCATGAAGGGAGAGTGGGGCCCTACGGCAGTGTCGTCCATGGAATGGCCCACGGTCAGCCTGTGCGCCATCTTCCCTTTGGCGCACACGGAGTGGGTGGGGTGGACGCTGCGCTCCACGCCGGGCCTGTGCAGGAACGTCCTGGGCAGCAGCCCGATGCAGGGCTCCGTGGCGGCGCTGTCGAACACAGGCTGTTCGGCCGTCACATTCTCATAGGTCAGGGCGGGCATCAGCAGCGTGCCCTCCTCCCCCAACACCTCCTCCATGGCATCGATGATTTCTTCGGGGGCGCACTCCGTCCCCAGGGCTTTCATGGAAGAATGCACCAGCACCATATCCCCGTGCCTCACCCCCAGCTCCAGCAAATCTCTTTTGAATCTTTCCTTGTCCGTCATCTCGATTCCCTCCTTCTTGCGCCTGGTCCACAGGCAGCCGTCTAGTATTTTCAGTTCGGCAACGCGAATCCCTGCCCTCCACCCCAGGCGCGGACAGCCTCCTGGGCCTCCGAATCCCGGCGTGAATCCGTCTCTCCCTTCCCCGCCCGGGCCCAGGCGATTGCCGGGCTTATGGGAGAAGCATAGGCCTGGAATGGGAAACCGGACCGGCGCGTCACGGCGGAGAATCACTTCATCACTTCGGCTGTATGGGCAGGAGCAGGTCCACGCTCCCGTCGATTCCATTCCGGGGCCAGCCCGCATGGGCCGAGTACACCCAGTTGTAATGCTCCTCCAGGCAGCCCTCCGGATCACCTGCCCCGTCCACGCAGGGGCGCGCCCGATACCTGTCATTGTTCTTCGCCCAGGATTTCAGGAATTCCCATTCCTGGAAATCAGGAAAGCGTATGGCATAGGCGGCGTAAAGCCCTCCCGCAAAGCGCTTCTTTGCAAGCGGCGCAGACACCTCCAGATCCTCCGGTATGGTCACCCAGTTCTCATAGCTGTAGCTCCTGCCATCCCCCTCGCCGTCAGCCGGATTGAAGCCGAACAGGCGGGAGTCCGGCTTTTTCTCGTAAAGCCCCTCTCCGCGGATGAACCCGTCCATGACGCTTCCCACCTTCTCCTCCGGATTCTCTCCGAAATATCGGAAGGAAGCCACCGTGCAAGGCGGCAGCAGGACGATCCGAATCTGTTTTTCCTTCTCCGATACCGGGCAAAGGGCGCTTCTGTTGAGCTTGTACCTCTCCAGAGCGAGCAGCCCCGCCATATCCCCAAGCACACTTTCCCAGGCCCGGTCCGAAGGGGAATCCCCCTCCCCGAGCAGTTCCCGCAGCCTCTCCAGGGCCGTCCGGATTGTCCCCATGGAAGCCAGATTCCGCTCCATATCCGCTATCTGCTCCTGTACCATGCCCGCAGCCTCCCGGGCGCTGCCGTCCATAATGACCCGGATTCTCTTCAAGGGCATCTGGAGTCTGCGCAGCAGCACAATCTGCCGGATTCTCCTGACCGCGTCCTCATCGTATACGCGGTAGGCGTAATTTTCCCTGTGCATGCTCCTCACCAGTCCCTCTTTTTCATAATACCGCAGCATCCTTGCGGAAACGCCCAGCATCTCGCTCACCTGGCCGATCGTCATCAAAGCCATCCGGTTACCTCCCCGTATGTATAGTATAGAGTGCGACATCGTGTCCGTGTCAAGCCACGGATTCACATCCCCAGCGGCTCCTTCCACCCGCCAGGCCCGCAGTCTTGAGTATATCACAATTTTCTCACTCATGCATCCATGCCGCAGCCTCTCACTCTGCTCTACTTCACCACACTTAAAACCGTCTGTTTCAAATCTTATATTCGTTTTATTTATTTCTTGACAATTTACCCATATGGCTTTATAATGATTGAAAATCAATACAAACAAACCGTTGAAGCGGGGATAACGGCAATCATGTCCTTACAGAGAGCCTGCGGGGCTGAGAAGCAGGTGGGAAACAAGTTGTCAAATGGGCCGCTGAGGGCGCAGTGAAATGTGGCATACACAGAGTATTCTGCGACGTTCGGGCAGACGTCATATGCCGGGGATATGAAGGTATCCCGCTAAGGGCACGGGTCAGACCGTGAAGCAAGGTGGCACCGCGGATAATCGTACTATTTTCGTACAGTATTCGTCCTTGACAGAGCATCATCTTCTGTCGGGGCGTTTTTTGTTTTACAGACTCCTCGGACGGAGGGAAGGCACGCGCCGGACAGGACTTCCGTTGCCGGAAAAAAGACAGCGCATTTTACTCGGAAGGAGACAGCACATGACATTGACGAAGCTGACGAGACGATGGCGTCCCCATGGATGCCGCCCGCGAAGGCCCTGAAGCGGCGGACGCCGGAGGCGGGAATCGCCCATGTGGCACAGCAAGGTTCTTACGGAAAAGCGAGACCGGAGAAACCGGCTCGGACAAAGCAGAATATGGAGGAAACGAGAATGCCAAACGAGAAAATCCCCTACAAAATCTATCTGAACGAGGACGAGATGCCCAGAGCATGGTACAACCTGCGGGCCGACATGAAGCGCAAGCCCGCGCCCCTTTTGAATCCCGGCACCCATCAGCCCATGACCGCCGAAGAGCTGTCCGGCGTCTTCTGCCAGGAGCTGGTGAAGCAGGAGCTGGACGACACCACGGCCAATTTCGAGATTCCCGAGGAAATCCGGAATTTCTACAAGATGTACCGCCCCTCTCCCCTGGTCCGGGCCTACTGCCTGGAGGAGAGGCTGGACACCCCGGCCAAGATCTACTACAAATTCGAGGGCAACAACACCAGCGGCAGCCACAAATTAAACTCCGCCATCGCCCAGGCCTACTACGCCAAGAAGCAGGGCCTGAAGGGCGTGACCACAGAGACCGGAGCGGGCCAGTGGGGCACCGCGCTGTCCATGGCCTGCGCCTACCTGGGGCTGGACTGCAAGGTCTACATGGTGAAATGCTCCTATGAGCAGAAGCCCTTCCGCCGGGAGGTCATGCGCACCTACGGCGCATCCGTGACCCCCTCCCCCTCCATGGACACCCAGGTAGGGCGGAAGATCCTGGCGGAGCACCCCGGCACCACAGGGAGCCTGGGCTGCGCCATCTCCGAAGCCGTGGAGACGGCAGTGGGGAGCGAGGGCTACCGTTATGTGCTGGGGAGCGTGCTGAACCAGGTGCTGCTGCACCAGTCGGTAATCGGCCTGGAGGCCAAGGCAGCCCTTGACAAATACGGCGTGAAGCCGGATACGATCATCGGCTGCGCAGGCGGCGGCTCCAACTTAGGCGGCCTCATCGCGCCCTTCATGGGCCAGAAGCTGCGTGGGGAGGCAGACTACCGCTTCATCGCCGTGGAGCCCGCCTCCTGCCCCAGCTTCACCAGGGGCGTGTACGCCTATGATTTCTGCGACACCGGCATGGTCTGCCCTCTGTCCAAAATGTACACTCTTGGCAGCGGCTTCATCCCCTCCGCCAACCACGCAGGGGGCCTGCGCTACCACGGCATGAGCTCCACCCTGTCGGAACTCTACCATCAGGGGCTCATGGAGGCCACCAGCGTGAAACAGACGCAAGTCTTCGAGGCCGCGGAGTACTTTGCCAGGGTGGAGGGCATCCTGCCCGCACCCGAGAGCTCCCATGCCATCCGGGTGGCCATCGACGAGGCCAAAAAATGCAAGGAGACCGGCGAGGAGAAGACCATCCTCTTCGGACTCACCGGCACGGGATACTTCGACATGGTGGCTTATGAGAAGTTCCATGAGGGTCAGATGGAGGATTACATCCCCACGGATGCCGAACTGGAGCAGTACCGGAATTCGCTTCCTAAGATAGGCTGATTGCCGAAGCAACTATAACTTATACTTCTTAATGATTTCACTTGCCGTGAAACCAGACTGCATAACGCTGACCGGTTCAATCGCATAATTACATTAGGCAGTATTCAGCGTTATGCAGTATAAATCCTGGCGGTCTGCAGCATGGAGAGGGCTCCGCAGATGAGGCCGGAGAGGCGAGACAGGCGGAGCCGTGAGGATTG
>CAMQOJ010000279.1 GCA_947003375.1 uncultured Lachnospiraceae bacterium | reverse complement strand
CCACTAAAATTTACAAAGAGACATTTGGCTCAATAGTTATGGAATTTTAATAGTAATAGAAGTGGGTTTATGTTATAATTAAAGAAAGGAAATTGTCATGGAAATAGATATCCTGATAGATGAGTTTACGGACTGCTTGGTGGAGAGGGTTAGCGGAAAGCGGGTGGAGACAGAGTACCGGCTACGGACAGTGCCGATAAAGCCAAAAGATTATAAAAGATGGAAATTTGACTGGAGCAAGACGGAGAAAAAGGGGTATGGTATCTATGAACTTTTTCTGTCCAACGATGATGCGGTACAGGGGAGATTATCGTTGAAGATAGACGGCGGTGTGGCAGATGTAGATATTGTCGAGACAGCGCCACAAAATTATGGCCATACTGGAAAATGTCAAGGGGTAAGAGGTCACTTATTTGCGATTGTCTGTCAGATTAGCAGGGAGTCAGGATGTGACGGCTTTGTGGCTTTTACGGCGAAAAGTGATTTGAGTAGGTGGTGGTATGCTAACAATGGAAAGGAAAAGAACCAGATTGTTTGAGGACATTGCTGATTATGCAAAAGACGGCAGATTGACAGAACCATCGGATGAAAAACGATATGAGTGGCGCAGGATGATAGAAGCTGTAATGGCATTAGGCAGGCCGCTTACTGATGAAGAAGCGGAGCAGTACCAAAGAAAGGAAAGAATTTTAGTAAAGGGTGCAGACAAATGGAATTTAGCAAAGGAAAAATCAGACAAATCAGGCATTTGATGCTGCTGGCGGCAGCGCTTGTGCTGGCAATCATCTACAGCAGCGAGGTGTTTAGGAGCATCGCGTTTCTGTTCGGCATCATATCCCCCTTCCTGGTGGGTGGGGCAATGGCTTTCGTATTGAACATTCCCATGCGCGGCTTTGAGGAGAAGGTGTTCGGCCGCTGGAGGGGGAGGGCTGCGGCGAAATTCAAGAGGCCGCTGTGCCTGATGCTCTCCATCGTGGCCCTGGCGGTGGTGCTGGCCGTGGTGGTGGGCACGGTAGTGCCCCAGGTGGTGGCTACGGCCTCTGAGGTGGGGAAAAAGATTCCTGCCTTTATGGAGAGGGTAGTGGAAGAATTGGACCGGCTGGTCAGGGACTATCCGGAACTGACCAGCCGGATCGACGAGTTGGAGCTGACGGAGATTAACTGGGATTCGACGCTGGGCGGCATCATCGATTTCCTGAAGAACGGCGCGGGGGATGTGCTGAACTCCACGTTCAGCGTGGCCACTGGCATCATATCGGGCATCGTGAACATGGTGATTTCCTTCATCTTCGCCCTGTACGTGCTGGCCCAGAAGGAGAGGCTGGAGGATCAGGGGAGGAGAATCCTGTGGGCCTATCTGCCGGAGGCGGTGAGCGCGAAGATTCTGGAGGTCTGCAGCCTGCTGTATAAGAACTTCAGCAGCTTCATCACCGGGCAGTGCCTGGAGGCGGTGATCCTGGGTACCATGTTCGTGGTGACCATGAGCCTGTTTCGGATGCCCTATGCCCTGATGGTGGGCGTCCTGATTGCCTTCACGGCATTGATTCCTATCGTGGGCGGCTTCATCGGCTGCGCCGTGGGGGCGTTCCTGATTCTCATCGACAATCCTCTGCAGGCGCTGTGGTTCGTGATTCTGTTCCTGGTGCTGCAGCAGATTGAGGGGAATCTGATTTATCCGAAGGTAGTGGGGAATTCTGTGGGCCTGCCCGCCATCTGGGTGCTGACGGCGGTGAGCGTGGGCGGCAGCCTGTTCGGGATTTCAGGGATGCTGTTCTTCATCCCGCTGACCTCCTCTTGCTATGCGCTGCTGCGCGAGAGCGTGAACGACCGGAACGCCAGGAGGCGGATGCCCGGGGCGGTGGGGAAGGAAAACGGAAAGGAAGATAGGAGCGTAGTGGAAATGAAAAAGGAAGAGAAAGCCGCTGCGGTGGAGAAGGCCCCGGAGAGGAGGCCCGGGGGGAGGAAGAACGGAAAAAGGCCATGAGAGGGGCTGCGAAAGAGGATATGACAGAGGCCGGAGAAAAATGATTCCGGATAAATCATGAAAAACATCCTGGATTTAGAAGGCCTGAGCATCGACTACGATTCCATCTTTTATGCGGATTTAGACGCCAATAAAATCAAGGCCTATTGTGTGAGCGACAGGATTAAAGACCAGTCTCCGCAAGAGTACCAGGCAAGCACTTTCGACGGTTTTGATGCCCAATATATCAAAGAATGGGTGCATCCGGATGACCGGGAATCAATGGTGAAGGCTACCAGGCCGGAGTATATCCGGACGAGGCTGAGAGAGGATATGGCGTTTTACATAAACTATCGAATCTGTAGAAATACGAAGCTGGCTTATATGCAGCTGCATATGGTAGATGTAAGGGAAGATGCCAGAGGGAGTCAGGTGGTTCTTGGCTATCGGAATATCGACAAGGAAGTGGAGAAGGGGCTGAGCCAGAAACAGCTTCTCCAGTTGCTGAACGATGTGCTTGAAATATCGAAGATAGAGTCGGAGCAGGTGCATATTGCTGGTGGACGACAATGAAATCAACCTGGAAATCGAGAAGGAGATGCTTTCGGATGCGGGATTCCTTGTAGAAACCGCTTCGGATGGCAGTATTGCCTATGAGAAGATAAGGCAGGCTAAGGCGGGGGGAGTTTGACCTGATTCTCATGGATATCCAGATGCCTGTCATGGATGGGTACAAGACCACAAGGGCTATCGGGGCATTCAAGGATTCAGCGCTGTCTGGCATCCCTATCATCGCGGTATCTGCCAATAAATGCGCATCTTCCAAAGCCGCTGAACATGGGAGAACTGCTTGAGCAGATTGGGGAGCTCCTGTGATGTCTTCGATGATTTTACAGAGGATAGCATCCCAAATCCCTGACAGAAATCCGGAATCATAAAGGTTTCCGTCAGGGCATCCGGGATGTTTTTCTTTGGGGCCGTCTGATTGCTGTCAGAACAGGCCCTTGCCCAGCATATCGGCCATGTTCTGGTAGGCCGTCCAGCCGTACCCTGCAAGGGGATAATTCAGGGCGCTCTGGGAGTAGAGGTTGCGGGACATCATCTGGAGCATCAGCTGGTTGGTGGCATGGCACTGCTCGCAGCAGACGCCTTCGGAACCAGTACCGGAGGCGCTATGGGTGTGGGCACTCTCCTTGGCGGAAGCGGCGGGCTGGGCTTGTGCCCGATTTCCCTGTACGACTGTGGAGGACTGTGCTTCCTGCGCGGCTTGGGAGGCTTGCGCCGCCCTGCCTGCCTGTGCCGCGGCCCGCTGCAGCAGGCCGGAAAAGCTGCCCATATTGGCATAGCCCCTGACGTTTGCCGTCCGTATGCCGCCCCGGCGGGTATAATAAGCGTTCACTTCCTTGATGCTGAAATCTTCTGGATACATATTCTCTCCTTTCGAATCCTTCTGTCTTTTCGCGATGGATCAGGTATTTTCCTGCAGCAATACGGTCACTTGGAACTCGTTCTCCTCCACCCGGATGTCCACGCTCCCCTGGTACTTCTCAGCCTCCCGCTTCACATTGGACAGGCCGATGCCGTGGAGGGCCATGAGGGGAGGCCCGGGGGAGTCCGGCCTGGGGGCCGCCTCCTTAGTAGAGACAGGGAGTCCGGTCTGGCGGTGGAAGCAGACCTTCCCGTGGAAAGAGTTGCGTACCTCCAGCAGATAGAACCGGTTCTTCCTTTTCCCGGAGAGGGAGATATACCGCTTCCCGGGCTCCACCCTTTCACAGGCCTCCAGGGCGTTGCGCAGCAGGTTGTTCAGGATGATGCCCATGTCGTAGGAATCGAATCCTCCGGAGGCGGGAAAGGTGAAATCCGCCTGGAAGCGGATGCCCAGCCTGGCCGCGGCCCGCCCGACATCGCCCAGGATTACGTCCGAGACGGCATTCCCTGTGGACATGCCGGGCTCCAGGGCCTGTATGCTCTCCTCCATCTTGGCCATGTAGCGCTCCATGTCCCCGTAGCAGTTCCTCTCCGCCAGGCCCCTGATGTTGGCCAGATGGCCCCGCAGATCGTGTTTCATCCGGCGCAGCCCGTCGTAGAGCTGCTCCACCTGGGCCAGCCGCTCCTGAATGCCTGCCAGCTGCTGCTGTTCCACGAAATGCCTGCCCCGCTCCTCCTGGAGGGCCATGTTCTTCTGGCAGAGGGCAATCGCGGCCAGAGTCCCCGCGTAGAACAGGGCGGCCAGCAGGGGCACGATGCCCACGGCCATCGGCACCTGCTCGTAGAGCTGGAAAATGGAATCCCCGTCTGCCACGATGAGGAGCTGCAGGGTGATGCGGACGAAGAGGATTCCCGTCACCGGCGTCAGCAGCAGGTAGCACAGCTCCCTGACATGCAGGGCAAAGGGCCGTCTCCCCAGCACCAGAACCAGGCCCCGGAGCATGAGGGCAAAGAGGAGGAGCGTCAGCGCTTCGATGCAGATGTGGTTCAGCGCCGCGCCCAGGAAGACCTTCTCCGGGGTATTTGCGCCCGCCAGGAAGAGCCGATAGGTAAAATGGTTCAGGCTCTGTGCGGCCATCAGGCTCAGATGCCGGGTGCAGAAGAACAGCACTCCCAGCAGGAACAGGGCTTCCCGCCCGATGCCCAGAAACCGCCTGCAAACAGACAAAAGCGCCGTCAAAAGCAGCATGCACAGCCAGCCGCGGAAGGAGAACACATCGCCCAGAGAGAAGACGATAATATAGTCAACCAGCACGAACAGGCATTTTCGGCGCGTGCTCCGCCCGCCTCCCGCGCCCTCGTCCAGGAAGGGGCGCAGGAAAGCCGCCATGCAGGCCCCATAGAGGACCACCTCTATCCCTGCGGTTATCCGGTAGAGCAGTATGAAATCTGATTCGCGCAATTTCGCCTCCCTCCGGCTCCGCCTCCCTGATGAGACTACAAGGCCATAGGCCTGCCCGCAGGGAAGGAGCGTTTACTGTCGCAGGAAGCGCAGGTGCTGCTTCACGAAAGCATCGTATTTATATTTGGAGATCATCAGCTTTTCGCCGTCTGTCAGCGTGACCTGTCCCCGGGCATATTCCTCCACATGGCGCAGGTTCACCAGATAGCCCTTGTGGATGCGGGCGAACTGTCCGCCCAGTTCCTGCTCCAGTTCCCCTATCTTCCCGTAGTATTCCACTGTGCCTTCCTTTAAATGCAAAAGGAGCTTATGCCCACGGCTCTCCACATAGCGGATGTTCTCCAGGGGTATCACCCGGCTGGCCCCGGCGTATTGGACGAGCAGCGTCCTCCGGCGCTGTTTTTCCAGAACCGAGAGCTTCTCCGCCGCCCGCCGGAAGACATCCGCGAAGCGCCCCTCGTCCACGGGCTTCACCAGATACTGGAAGGCCTCCACGTCAAAGGCCTGGTACACATAGCTTTCATAGCCTGTGACGAAGATGATGAGGGGCTGCCTGTCCGGAGGAAGGCTCCGAAGCCTCCTGGCCAGCGCCATGCCGTCCATGGAGCCGGGAATCCCCGCCCCGCCTCCCAGCTCGATATCCAGCAACAGCAGATCATGATCCTCTCCCGCAGCCAGATAGGCCTCCGCGGAGGCATACTCCGAAATCCGGCATGAAGAATCCTCCCGCCGGATCAGCGCGGCCAGATAGCTGCGGATATTCTGTTCGTCATCACATATCGCGATCCTGATTTTTCCCATCCCTTTCCGCCCCATTCCCTGTGCCGACTTTCCGGCCGGGACGCGGGCCTTCAATTCTTGTATCGTAAGGAAACGGACAAATCTTAACGGCCATAGCGCAAGTAGCCGTTTTGACAGCGCAACTGGCAGATATACTCACGAGCGATGAAATCTGCCGCAATGCCCCCATAGGCTTTCGCCCGTGAGCCGGGCTGCTTGGCAGATTTTGGTGATTGTCAGTTTATGCTGCAGACCGCCAGGATTTACAGTGGCATCTCCGGGAAAGTGCTTGGCTGGCGGT